>CAZXWU010000383.1:0-1507 GCA_964644495.1 uncultured Tissierella sp. | reverse complement strand
AAACGAGGATAAGAAGTAGTAAATCCGGTGATTAATTTTAGAGAGCTACTATTTGGTGGAAAGTAGTATTAGTCCGGATTGAACTTGTCTTGGAGTTTCCATGAGATAATCATGGACGGTAGATTCCGTTATATCTTTGAGTGGATAGAAATATCAATTATATGGAGATTGAAGGCTTTTATTTTTGGCTAGACTAATTTGAGGAGGAGTATATATGAGAGAATATAGACCAAATGAAATAGAAAAGAAATGGCAGGATATTTGGGATACAAGGGAAATATATAAGGCAGAGATTGACAAGACCAAGCCTAAATTTTACGCCTTAGTAGAATTTCCATATCCATCAGCTGATGGACTTCATGTAGGTCATCCAAGGCCTTATACAGCTATGGATATAGTAGCTAGAAAGAAAAGATATGAAGGTTACAATGTCCTGTTCCCAATGGGATGGGATGCCTTTGGATTACCGACTGAAAACTTTGCCATTAAAAACAAGGTTCACCCTGCAAAGGTTACACACCAGAATATAAAAAGATTCAAATCACAATTAAAATCCATAGGATTTTCATTCGACTGGTCAAAGGAAATTGCAACAACAGATCCACAATATGTAAAATGGACTCAATGGTTGTTCCTAAAATTCTTTGAAAAAGACTTAGCTTACAAACATGAGATGCCTATTAACTGGTGTACTTCTTGTAAAATTGGCTTAGCCAATGAAGAAGTAGTCAATGGTGGATGTGAAAGATGTGGCGGAGAAGTAGTCCAAAGGGTAAAAAACCAATGGATGCTAAAGATTACTGAGTATGCTGATAGATTGATAGATGATTTGGATAAAGTAGACTTTATCGACAGGGTAAAAGCTCAACAAAAAAACTGGATAGGTCGATCAATAGGTATGGAGCTTGATTTTCAGGTTGCTGACAAACCTGATAAATTAAGAGTATTTACCACAAGACCAGATACTATCTTTGGGTCCACCTATATGGTAATAGCTGCAGAACATCCTTTAATAGAAAAATACAAGGATGCTATAAAAAATTATGATGACTTAATGGAATATAAGCATATGGTTGGAAAAAAATCAGACTTTGAAAGAACAGAGCTTTCCAAAGAAAAAACTGGTGTTGAAATAGATGGCCTAAAAGCAATCAATCCTGCAACAGGCAAAGAGATCCCGATATGGATATCTGACTATGTATTAATGTCCTATGGGACAGGAGCAATAATGGCAGTACCAGGCCATGATGAGCGTGACTGGGAATTTGCAAAGAAATTTAATCTTCCAATTGTTGAAGTTATAAAAGGTGGAGATATTGAAAAAGGAGCCTATACTGATACAGATAAGGGAATAGTGGTTAATTCTGGATTCTTAAATGGACTTGAGGTTGAAAAAGCAAAAGAAGAAATATCTACTTGGTTAGAAGAAAAGGATTTAGGAGAAAGAAAGACTAACTATAAACTAAGGGACTGGGTGTTTTCACGTCAGCGTTATTGGGGGGAGCCT
>CAZXWU010000382.1:0-1511 GCA_964644495.1 uncultured Tissierella sp. | reverse complement strand
TGGAATATGTTATAATAAACTTGTATAGGGTATATTACTTTTGTTAATATATAATTTTTATATATAGAATTTAAGGAGGGTTGATATAGATGGAAGTTACTAAGGATATGTTGATTGGTGAATTGATTAGAAAGAAACCTGAAACTATAGAGATTCTTATGTCATTTGGAATGGGTTGCGTTGGTTGCCCTTCAAGCCAAATGGAAAGCGTTGAAGAAGCAGCTATGGTTCATGGGTTAAATGTAGATGCATTAATGACTGCTTTAAATAAGTAGTTAATAAAAAGGAAGAGCTGAGCTCTTCCTTTTTTTATTAATCTAATAATGATTCAATTTTATCCTTGTCAAAACCTACAATTTCTTCTCCGTCAATAACTACTACTGGAACTCCCATATGTCCCATATTCATTAACTCTTGTCTAGCAGTCTTGTCAGTTTGAACATTTTTTTCCGTATAGGAAACTCCCTTTTCTTCTAAATAATCTTTTGCTAAAGTACAGTATGGACAAGTATTACTTGTATATACCACTACATTTTTCATTAAAATACCTCCCTAATATCTATTGATCCTATTATACCCCCTACAGGTATGTCAGTCAATAGTTTTGTCTTAATTAATATATTACCCCTAATAGTTGGGAATAATCAAATTATTTTAGTGCTTGGTCTGATATGGATGATTGGGCCATGTCCAACAATATGGCTATATCACATACGCATATAGGGGATTTTGATAATAAATAGATAGTTTTCAATCTGCTGATCCCCTAATGCCTTATATGTCCTTGCCTATGTTCTTGCATATGTCCTTGCCTATGTCCTTGCTAATCTATCTGAACCTTGATTTCTTCAAGTAGGTCAGAATCTGCAAAACTTCCAATACATACTAGCTTATCATCTGTTTTTTCATATTCTTCTCTGCTTATGTGGCTAATCCTTAGGTATCATAGGATTGATAGGATACATAATCCTTCCTGTTGAAGGATCTATATATAGGAGCCAATAGCCTATATTATCTAGGCCTTCAAACCAAGTATTGAAACCTGTGCTTCCTCTTTGTGGATGATCATCTATAGTAAAGTAACCTGGTACTCCATATACATAAAATTTTACATTATCATTACTATTATATAGGCCAAATATATAATGTCCATGTTGCTTTATCAGTTCTGTAGCTGTGACTGTGTTTTGAACCAATGGGTAGTTATTGTTTCCATTAGCTACGTAGCTGAAGTATGGTAAAAATCCCTTGTCTTCCCTAGGATCTTCAACATCTATTCTCCACCAATTATAACCCATTAGATCTATTTTAAAGGGATCTTCAAATGGGAAATACCTCAATATATTTAATACATAATTTATTGTTTGTTCTTTGTGGTTTTGCCTTGTTTGCTCTTCAGGGCTAAGATATTCTGTTTCTTCCAGTGGTGATGTATCTTCACCATCTTTGAACATCTCCTGCAAAGCCCTATCATATTCCTCCTCGGATACTGCAATTGGGGGACGGTTCTC
>CAZXWU010000381.1:0-1518 GCA_964644495.1 uncultured Tissierella sp. | reverse complement strand
CCCAAAGTTATAGAAATTATTCCCACTACCATCAATATATAAAACATCATTTAGATCCCATCTTTTCTCTTAAAGTCAAAAGTAGAGTACTGTTAATTTGTGATACTCTAGGAATAGAAATATCTAGTACCTCAGATATTTCCCTTAAAGTTAATTCTTCCACATGATAAAGGTTTAGGATTATCCTTTCCCTTTCATCTAAGGTTGATATTGCATTGGCAAGCAAAATACTTTGTTCATCCCTCATCAACTCATCTTGTGGAGAGATAGCATCTTTATCTTCTATTACATCTTTGATTTCAAAATCTCCATCTTCTTGTGGAAATAGAACGCTTTCTAATGAAATATGTGATAAATCATTTACTGTATCATGAATTTCAAATAAATCTTTTTTCCCAAAATTCATTGATTCACAAATTTCCTGTTCTGTAGGAGTTCTCATAAGTTCTATCTCTAGCCTTTCCTTTTCCCTATAATATCTGTTTAACTTATCCATTCTATTTCTAGAAACCTTACCCAGCTTTCTAAGTTCGTCTATGATAGCCCCTCTAACCCTTATATAGGCATAAGTTTCAAATGATGTTCCTTTTTTATCATCATATTTCTTAATTGCATCAATAAGCCCTATTATTCCTATACTAAATAGGTCATCTTCATCATAATCCCTATTTCTAGTATCCATTCTACCCACTATTCTTTTAACCAAAGGTATATATTCAATTATTAAGTCATCCATATTATCATGATCTTTATAAAACATCTAATCCCTCATTTTATTTGATCCTATTTTTACGCATAATAACAAACAAATGTCTAATTATGTTTTCTTGCTCATCTTCTTCTATATCTGTACTATTCGTCCCCTAAGGATCATATTATCATCTTTAATATTCAAGACAAATATGAGTTTTGTTCCTATTACAAGATCTTCTCTAATAGATAATTTAAGACCTCCAGCACTTAAATCAAGCAGCATTCCATCTTTTAGATACTTCTTCATTGTCTTCAATATTTCTTTTGTATTTTCCTTGCTAAAGTCCTGTTCAAGTAAAATCTTATTGTCTGTATAAAGTAAATTTTGGGTAAATTGAACTCTTATATTATCTCTTCTTTGAATTGTTTTAAAGTTATTTGTATTTGACAATTCATATATAGGAGAGTTAATAAATAATCTATCGGTAACTACTGCATCAAAAGATATCACCTCATCCTTAACATAAATAGTTGAATTTATCTCCTCTCCTATTTCCATAAATTTAAAACTACCGTCATCAACTGAAATAGAAACATAGATTTTTTCATCTTTTATATCATATATGAGTCCAGCAGTTTTGTTTTCATCTTCTGAATACATATCAATTTTATCATTTAGTTTAAATAATTTGATATTATCACTCATTTAATCACCCACCATTATCCAAAGAATTTTATTAGTCTATTACCTAATCTCTTAAAGCTATTTGTTTCTTCTTCTACTACTAGATCCAATCCCAATAGCTTTTTTGAAATTGATCTTAT
>CAZXWU010000380.1:0-1524 GCA_964644495.1 uncultured Tissierella sp. | reverse complement strand
TTTAGCCTGACGTTCATATAGCTTACGTAAGTATTCACGCTCTTTATCAACTTGTCTCATAGTGTTACATAGTACTAGATTATAGTCATATTCAAATGCAATATTATTAATACCAATAATTGTCTGTAAGTAGAATTCATTAGTTATGTCAGGTATGACAATACCTATATCAGCAAATGTATTATTATCCTTTTTCAAAGATCTAGCCATAGCATTAGGTACATAGTTAATGGCTTTGGCTGTATCTCGAACTCTATCTTTGAGTTCTTCACTTACTGGATAATTAGAATCACTTAATACGCGAGACACTGTAGATACTGACGTCCCTGCAATTCTAGCAATATCAGTAATTGTTGGTTTTTTTCCTATTTGATCCACCTTAATACCCCTCATTCATCTATACTTAAAAATATTATATATATACCTTATACTATTTGCAAGTAACTATCCACTAAACTGTGAATTCAAATATCTTACCTAAAGGAGAATGTATATGAACAAAGCATCAAATATATTAGAATTAATGACCCGTCCTAGCCAAAGATTAATAGAGGATATGAAAATACTAAATGATGATATCATGATTGTAGGTGCAGGCGGAAAAGTAGGTCCAAGTCTTGCGATAACTGCTAAACGCGCATTCGATGCAGCTGGTATTAATAAAAGAGTAATTGCTGTATCATTATTTGATTATAAAGATGACTCAAAATTAATGAAAGATGCAGGGGTAGAGGTAATTGAAGGGGATGTGTCAGATCCAGAAATATTAAATAATCTGCCAGACATCAGTAATATTATATATATGATTGGTCGTAAGTTTGGTACAACTGATAATCAATCCTTAACCTGGCACATAAATGTATTGCTTCCAGCTAAGATCTGCGAGCGTTTTCCTAGTTCTAATATAGTTTCCTTTTCTACGGGAAATGTTTATGGCAATACCAAGATCAATTCAGGTGGTTCAAATGAGTCAGACAATTTAAATTCCGAAGGAGAATATGCTTGGACATGTTTAGGAAGGGAAAGGGTTATGGAACATTATGCATTAAAAGACAATACCTCTTCTCTTATGTTTAGACTAAACTATGCTATAGATGTACGTTATGGGGTATTGTTTGATATTGCTAATAATGTATATAATGGCAATCCCGTATCTTTGGGTCAACCTGTATTTAATTGTATATGGCAAGGTGATGTGTGCGAATATGCTCTTAGGTCATTACTACATACCTCTATACCTCCATCAATCTTAAATGTTACGGGACCAGAAACTGTCTCAACCAGATGGGCAGCTAATGAGTTTGGTAAAATTTTTAATAAGGAAGCAATCTTCGAAGGGGAAGAAGGTAGTTATGCTTTAATAAGTAATGCCTCTAAGATGACAGAACTTATGGGTTATCCAAGGGTTTCCTTAAATACAATGATTGATATGGTCGCAAAATGGATTGGATCTGATGGCGAAGTTATTGATGCACCTACTCATTTTGAATCAACAGACGGGAAGTATTAAATTATGGACTTGAA
>CAZXWU010000379.1:0-1528 GCA_964644495.1 uncultured Tissierella sp. | reverse complement strand
ACCTCTCCACATAATGTGACAAAGAATATTATAACCCAGAAAGACATAAAAGTCAACTTAAATGGAACTGGGATTATATTGCAATCAGGTGTAAAATGAACAAAAGGGACGTGAAAGTTTGTTCATTAGGAGATTTTTAGATTAAAGGTGTCAATGCAAGTGTATTTCTGATATAATATATATATTATAAAAACTGTAGGTGAAAGCCATGTATCAAGCCCTATATAGGCAATATAGACCAAAGACATTTGACTCATTGCTTGGTCAAAATCATGTAACGACAATACTTAAAAACCAAATACAAAAAGAAAATATTGGCCACGCATATTTGTTTTCAGGGACCAGGGGAACAGGTAAAACTTCAGCTGCAAAGATATTTTCAAGAGCAGTCAATTGTTTAAATCCAAGTGATGGTAACCCATGCAATGAATGTGAAAACTGCAAGGGAATACTAGATGAAACTATCATGGATGTAATAGAGATGGATGCAGCCAGTCACAATAGTGTAGATGACATCAGGGACTTAAGAGAAAAGGTAGTCTATCCGCCCTCCAAGACAAAGTATAAGGTGTATATCATAGATGAGGTTCATATGCTGTCAAAGGGGGCATTTAATGCCTTACTTAAGACACTGGAGGAGCCACCAAGGCATCTAATCTTTATATTAGCAACTACAGAATCAGAAAGATTACCCCAAACTATTCTTTCAAGATGTCAAAGATTTGACTTCAAAAGGATAACAAATCAGGATATAATCTTAAATATGAAAAGTATCCTAGAAGACTTGGACATAGAAGTAGATGATGATGTACTCAATCTAATCGCTAGAAATTCTGATGGAGCCATGAGAGATGCGCTAAGTCTCTTGGACCAGTGTATATCCTTTAGTGAAGACAAGATTGACTATGAAGATGCAATAGGAATTTTAGGAATAGCCAATAAAGAACATATTTTTAACATGATCAATGATATACAGGATAAAAATCTAGAAAAAGCACTTAATAGTATAGATGAAATAATTCAAAATGGTAAGGATATACATCAGTTTATAAAAGACTTAATCATCCATTTTAGAAATCTTATGGTAGTAAAATCATCAAACAATCCAAATAATATATTGGATATAGATGATTTAGAGGGATTGACGACTCAAAGTAAGTCAATGGATATGAACTATATCCTAAAAGCCCTAGAAATATATACAGAAGCAGAATCTCAAGCAAAATGGTCAACTCAACCAAGGATACTCTTGGAGATGGCAACTATAAAGCTAGTTAATGCAGAAGATGACCTGTCCCTACTTGAAAGGATTGAAAGATTAGAGCAGGGTATAGAGCCTGTGAAAAACACTGTAAAAACAGAGAACAGACCACTTGATAAGATTGACAGCAAACCATCCTTTAATGAAGTTATTAAAAAGGATCCAATAAAGAAAGATTCTATTAAAGCAAACAAGCAAAAATTAAATGATGTAAAAGAAGAGGCAAAAGCCCCTATAGTAGATGATGGCAAAGAATTGTCACTAGAA
>CAZXWU010000378.1:445-1530 GCA_964644495.1 uncultured Tissierella sp. | reverse complement strand
CCGATTCCAAATCCTAGGGTGAAAATCCAAGCTGGACTGTTGCTAGTAGTTGTTACCTGCTTGTTTATAACTTGCATTTTAATTATATTAGCAACATAGTAGGTAATAATACTAGAAAATATAAGCATAATAGTTTCTTGAGCTACTATTATAGCTTTATATCCTTTTATATTACCCTTGGCCTTTAACTTACTATCTATTAGCTCCAACCTCATCAGTCCGTGATATTTATACTGCATAGCTGCACCGATAAAATAGGACCATACAAAAACCGTACGAAGAACTTCATCACTCCAAGCCATCGATGTCTTTAGTATAAATCTAAATATTACACCAACCGTAACTATAAGAACTGCAATCAGTCCTGTAAGACCTATTAACCCATCAATATATCTTAACAACTTATTATCCGTTACACTATTATCCATTTAATCAACTCCCTATAAAGAAATATTAATTCTATTTTAGAGTCTTAACAAAATCCATAACCATATTTAAATACTCATCTGATCCTGTTTGTTCTACAAATAGATCATATACAGGTTGACTTAGAGCCGCAAAAGCTTGTTTATCAGGATTTTCTTCAACTATAATGCCTTCATCCTTTAACAGTTGTACATTCTCCAAATCACTTTTATCATCTAGTGATCTTTGTAAGTCCCTAGCTTCATCTGCTGCTTTCTGAACTGCAGATTTCTGGCTATCATTTAATTTATCCCATGTAATTTTACTAATTCCAAAAGGCATAGGTGTATATGCATGGTCAGTTAAAGACAGATACTTTTGAACTTCATACATTTTTGTACTAACAATTTGTGCCAAAGTATTTTCCTGTGCATCAACAGTACCTTGTTGTAATGCTGTAAATGTTTCATTCATATCTATAGCCATTGGAATAGCACCAAAGGACTCCCATGTTTTTTGTTGAGTAGTTGAAACAACAGTACGAATTTTTAAACCATTCATATCCTCAGGAGTAACTATTGGAGCCTTGCTATTTGAAACATGGCGAAGTCCACTTTCCCAGTAGCTAAGTAGCATTATACCTTTTTCTGGGAATAATTCTTTAACCTTATCTCCTGGTT
>CAZXWU010000378.1:0-435 GCA_964644495.1 uncultured Tissierella sp. | reverse complement strand
AGAGTTTTTCTAGCATCTTCATTGGAATCAAATATATATGGAAGTTCAAACACTTGAACCTCTGGAACATAGCCTGAGAAATAGGAAGTTCCAGTAGTAACAATATCAATAGTTCCTTGAGTCATACTTTCAACTGCTGCAGTTAATGAACCTAGTTCAGAACCAAAGAAAGTATCAACTTCTACAGTTCCATCTGAGTATTCATTAGCTAATTTTGCAAACTCCTTAAGAGCTATACCACTTGGACTTTGTTCTGGTAAACCTGCACATACTGCCCTTAACTTCACACTTCCTTCTGGTCCATCATTTGATTTAGAACATCCTGCAAATACCATTGTTGATAGTAAAGAAATTACTAATAATAATGCCCATCTTTTGTTAAAGCTTTTCATAATAATCCTCCCCTTGTTATAAAGTTATTTATTACTTGTTACT
>CAZXWU010000377.1:0-1545 GCA_964644495.1 uncultured Tissierella sp. | reverse complement strand
CATAAACATAGTAGGAATCTTGAGAAAGATAAATCTTGTTGACTTCACGATAAACATTCAGATTGAAGCGCACATCTTCACCCAACTCATACTGCTCAAAAGAAAGGTTGTTTTCAAGAAGAAATTCTCTGCGATATATCTTATTCCAAACTGTGTAAAGCATATTCGATAGGAATAGTTCTTTAAATATCTTGATAAAACCATCCTTGTCGTAATTCCCTTTAAATGGAAGTGACTTTTCAGTACGCTGCTTCTCAGTTAAATCTTCCTCAAAAGAATCGTAATAACTAAAAACAGCCAAATCCAAATCTAACACTAGCTTATCTTCAAACTCAGCAAAGAGATTACCAACAAGATAATCATCACTATCAACGAAGTAGATAAACTCTCCCCTGGCTTTGGACAAGCCAAAATTACGTGCCGAACCAACACCGTGGTTCTCAATATGATAGACTGAGATATTTGAATGCTCGTTAGCATAAGTATCGCAAATACTGCCACTACTATCCGTAGAACCATTGTCTACTACTATAATTTCCAAGTCATCATAGTTCTGAGAAATAATACTTTTTAAACAACGATCAATATATTTCTCAACATTATAAACTGGAATAATAACAGAGTATTTCAAATTAGACTCCTACTTTTTCAATATACGTTGTAGTTGAAATGCACCATTTAATAGACCCAATCGATACAAAAAATATTTTGTTCGATTAGGTAATTTAAGCTTCTGCTGAAACTTAAGTTTATTTATTTTTAATTCTTTCTTAACACATTTTGTTAGTTTAGGATAAGTTTTGTATAGGTTAGACTTAAATAAACTAGCCAAAATATGGGTCATACCATTGACAAAAAATATCTTAGCAATTGCCAATTCACTAGAATCAAGTTTTGAGCGAACATCATCCGAATAATATAATTCTTTATAGAAGCTAATCATATTTTCAAATTTTTGCTCATTCCATGATTTGGTAATTGAATCTGGATTATCAATTAGATAATGGTAGTACTTTTGATTTGTCGCGTAGACCTTCTTAGCAGCAAGAAAGAGTTTGTAATTGGTACCAAGGTCCTCATAATACTTGCCAACTGGAAACTGGATAGTATTCTTAGTGAACAATGCTTTTCGATATATCTTATCAGTGACATAACCAGAAACAAAGCCAAAAGAAAACATATCTATAAGAGCTTCTTTTCCAGTTAATCGTTTAGTCCGTTTTGAATCGGATTTTATAATATCATGTTCACTCTTTACAAATTCACAATTGAAGGAAATAATATCATATTGATCTGATTCAATAACCTCAGCTAAATCACTAAAGGTATTCGGTTCAATCCAATCATCTGAATCTAGGAAATAAACATATTCTCCCTCAGCATTAGAAATACCTGTGTTACGAGCTTCAGAGATCCCACCATTCTCTTTATGAATAACAGAAATAATATCATACGCTTTAGCATAGTCTTCACAAATTTGAGGAGAGTTATCGGTACTTCCATCATCTACAAGTAAGATGTCATAGTTCTTCCACTCTTGAATAA
>CAZXWU010000376.1:0-1581 GCA_964644495.1 uncultured Tissierella sp. | reverse complement strand
ATTTATATAAAATAGAAACAAATCCCTTAACCCTATATCTAGAAACAGCAGATGCAGAACTTAATAGAATAGATAGAATTGTAATCCGCCTTGATAAGTCTTTAGAAAAAAGATATGTCAGGGCCTTTGTTTTAAAAGGAGAAGCTGGAGAGAGCCCAAGCCCACCACCATTAACAAGGGATGAAAATGTATATGAAATTGTACTAGGACAAGTGGAGGTGCTCGCTGGTAAAAGCTTTATAGAAAGCTATCAAATAAAAGATGAAAGATTAAACTCTGAAGTATGTGGAATAGTTACCCATCTATTTGACCAGGTAGATACTAGTGGCTTATTTGATGAATGGCAGAACTATTTAAATTCAAAAAGAGCCCAAGGAGATCAAGATTTTATTGATTTTAAAGAACACATATCCCAAACAACAGATAAGGTTAGCATTGAATATACTGTATTTTTAGCTATGCTCCAAAGTAAGTTCACAGCTTTTGAAAGCACCTGGACTAGCTGGGTAGATGACAATCTTAGTATTCCAGATGGAGTTTTTTGCAAGGAATGGAATACCTGGTTTGCAAAGATTAAGTATGACTGGGATAACTGGTTTAAAAGAGAAGCTAAAAGAGTGTGGAACACTTGGGTAGAGGATAACTTATCAAAGCCAGAAGGAGAGTTTTATAGGGAATGGAAAAGCTGGTTTGATGAAATACAAGATGTGACTAATCTAGTAACACGCAGCCAGTTTAAAGACCATAGAGATAGAACTATAAAAGATGAAGTCCATGGACTACGAATCAGCGGTAATAAATTAGAAGCGGAAATCAGTAAAGGAATATGGCGGAGGTTAAAAAGCCTACCAGCAATAAAAACATGGGGAGGGATGTAAATGGGAAGTGCATTAAGGCTAAGCAAGGGTGAATTAACTACAGAGTTCACTCCCTTATATCAGGTGCCTAATTCTAGGGTAGCAATACTAAAATCTATAATATTAACAAATCTATCAGACTCGTCACAGACTGTTAGCTTGAAAATGGCTGGATCCTATATCATGAAAGATAAAAACCTGCTGGCTGGTGAATCCTACCAGGCATCAGTATTTGACCAGGTTATAGTAGAAGGAGAAATAATAGAAGGTAAATCAAGCCAGGGAGTAGATTACTATATAAGCGGTAAGCTTCTGCTACCACAAGACATAGCTAGTGAAACACAATGGATGCAGGAACAGTGGGATACTTGGTGGGCTAATCACCCAGAAGAATTTGAGTTTATGTGGAAGGCTTGGCTGGAGAGTAAAACCTCAGAACCAGATGGTGCATTTTATACTGAGTGGAAAGAATGGTTTGATAGAATTCAGGAGATCACACATGAAACAGCAGATCTAGTACCTTGGACTATCTTTAGAAAACATGAAGAGAATCTCTTAGCTCATGGTGAACTTACAAATACCCATAGAACGGAGAAGGATAATAAGGGAATTTTCACTAAGATTCAGTGGCATCGAAGGGATAAAACATTGGCTAAAGAATCAAAATTAAGTGGTGGAAACTCTCCAAGATATGCAAATCGAACAGTCACATATTTTGAAGCAG
>CAZXWU010000375.1:0-1618 GCA_964644495.1 uncultured Tissierella sp. | reverse complement strand
CAGGCTCGCATCATTTCATGGTGCGAAGATACAAATAAAAATTGTAAATACAAATAAAAACGAATCTTAAAAGATTAAAAGGAACAGAGAAAAATCTGAATATCAACTTCGATGTTCGTTATTGATGGGAGGTTATTAATAAAATGGAACTTATTTTACAAAAAGATTTGTCCCATCAACAAAAAGCAGTTGACAAAGTAAACCAAGTTTTTAATGGAGTTCAAATAAAGGATAATAGACTTTTTTATGAAAATCCCCTTATAAACTTGTTAGATGGGCAATTAAGGAATAATATTAATGAAATACAGAAAGAGTTACCTAGTGAATATAGGAGCAACTCACCAATAGAAGATGTTCTAAATCTTGATATTAAAATGGAAACAGGCACAGGAAAAACCTATGTTTACACTAAGACCATATATGAACTTCATAAAAATTATGGCTTTAATAAATTCATAATTGCTGTACCCTCTCTTGCTATAAAAGCAGGAACAGGCCAGTTTTTAAAGGATGAATATGCTAAGAAACATTTTACTGATGTATGTGGTTATGGTACGGAAATTGAAGTAGGGATATTGGAGTCACAAACTAGAAAAAAGGGAAGATTTTATTTTCCTAGTGTTGTCAGTGATTTTGCCAAAGGCTCTTCACAAAACTCAAAAAAGATTTATGTGCTCTTAGTTAATATGCAACTACTTACATTTAGAAAGAACGGAATGCTCAGTCGAGATGACTATGATAGTGGAGTCGAAGGATACTTTAGGCCCTTTGATGCCTTAAGGGCAACTAAACCTATTGTTATGATAGATGAACCCCATAGGTTTTCTAGGAATCAAACAGCATTTAAGGTTATATCAGAAGAATTGCAACCTCAAGCTATAATTAGATATGGAGCTACTTTTCCAGAAATATCTAATGGTCGTGGAAGAAATAGAGTTACAATAAAAGACTATCAGAACCTTCTCTATGATCTTAATGCTTGTGATTCTTTCAATCAAAACTTGATTAAGGAAGTGGCTAAGGAACATTTTCAGCCTGTTTCTAAAAAACAAGAAAAAGTTAAAATAACTACTATTAATAGTAGAAGCTCAGCTAACTTTCAACATAAAAAACAAGACGAGAGAACAAAAACTTATACCCTTCAAAAAGGGGGTTCTCTTTCTATAATTAGTGAAGCTTTTGAAGGAATAACTATAAGTGGTATAAGTGCTTCAGAAGTGGTCTTTTCTAATGGCATAACAAAATCTCTTGGTGAAGAACTTGATGTGGATATATATATGACATCCTATCAAGAGCAAATGATGAGACTCGCTTTAGATAGACACTTCGAAATAGAAAAAGTAAACTTTTGTGGAAGAAATTTTAAAATAAAAACCCTAGCCTTGTTTTTTATAGATGATATAGCCTCTTATCGTGAAATGGAAAGCGGTAAAGACCCATACCTTCTTAATACTTTTGAAAGACTGTTAAAAGAAAAACTAGAGAAAGAAATTTCTAGTCTTAATGAACATGAAGAAGAATACAAAAAGTATTTTAAAAACAGAGTAGATTATAAATATGTTGAGAATACTGCAGCTAATAGAGAAAAATTATTATAAGAGAAGAAGCAAAAAGAATA
>CAZXWU010000374.1:0-1620 GCA_964644495.1 uncultured Tissierella sp. | reverse complement strand
ATAAGTGAAATGGGTGAAGAATTTAGCCCTGTACCCTAAGGTATGGGGCTTTTCTTCAACTATACATAACCAAATATTGGGTGAAATACCTAATTGATGCAATAGCCTTTAAAGCATTGAGCCTAATCCTCCTGCATATTTGTTTAAGGTTACTCCCTTAACAGTATGAAGCCAGGTGAAGACGTAATAGGTGAAAGTCCTATGCGGGGTTCTTTAAAAGGTGACGATGGTTAAGAGATGAATCCATGTTTAAAGCTAAGTAAGCTAGTCGGTGATATACAAATATACCTTGGGCTTATCATCAATCTATATATCTGAAATGATATAGTAGGATCAGAAATAATTTAGGCTATGAAATCTGATTTTCTTACTGTGCATAGTGGGAACCTAAAGTCATCAAAAGTAGGGATGGTTTGTATGGAACGTTTGAGGTCCTATATAAAGAGGATGAGTAAATCTATTGAGGTATATAGGGAGTCAGCGGGTTCGTAGTAGTGAAGATCACTTGCCGATAATATTTGTGTGGCAACATATGAAGAGGATAAAACAAGTGGGAGCGAAGGAACTTAGTCGGTAAGAGTAGAAACTATAGAACTGACATCAGAAGGATATAAGACACAGGCCAGTATAACTATGGATTCCATAGCTTATATTGGCTTGTATCATAAATAAGGAATGCGAACAATGTCGAAAGATGTCGAATATATTTTATGGTTAAACTTATCGATAGCACGCCGTATGCGGTGAAAGTCGCACGTACGGTGTAGACCGGTTGAAATCTCGAGGGAGATAGACACGGAATGGTGAAGATGAACCAGTAAAGAAAACTGTTGAAGGGAAAATAGAAGAAGATATGAATGGAGAAACATTAGTTGTAGCAGATATGGATTCTTCAAAAGTTAGTAAGGTTACTTTTAACGGTAAAGTATTAGATACAGATAATTATGAGTATGGATTTAGTGGAAGTGATTTAAGAATAGCTGTAAATGAAAAAATAACAGAAGTTATTATTACTATTGATGGTGTTGACTATACAGTAATAGTAAAATAGTAAAATAAGTAATTATATAGGCTTTCATATGAAGGCCTATATAATTATTGAATTATAATAATTAAGGAGGAGACAAATAAATGACAACTAAAAATAATAAATTAATATCAGTATTAATAGCATTAGTTATGATATTTGGATCTACAGCATCACTAGCTGCTGAAGGAGATTATTTTTTGAAATCAGATTCATCAATGAAATATTCTAATAATCAGATAAGGATAGATGATAGTGCTAAGAATCATGTTAGAATTGCACCAGAGATATTTGATATTGAGGTCAATGGGAAATTATATGATTTCGAAGAAGCAAGAAAGATATATGCAGAGCATGGTAATGATTGGAAAAAGATAATTACTAGTGCAGAGGATAAATTAAAAGTTTTAAAAGTAAGTGCTATTGATGCAAAAACAATATCAGTAACATTTGAAGGAATGGAAGCTGTACAAATAGAATTAGATGAAGCTTTAGTTAATGGACAAACTAAGGTTATTTTTGTTTATAAAGATATTGATTATTCAGAACAACTAGATGAACCTTTTGTTGTTGAAGAACCAACAGAAGAAGAA
>CAZXWU010000373.1:1307-1621 GCA_964644495.1 uncultured Tissierella sp. | reverse complement strand
TGTGGTACGCTTTAGGAGTAGATACACACACGAAAAAAAGAAAGGGAGAGGATATATGAAAATAAGTAAGCTTAAATATGTATTTGCTTTTGTACTTTTAGTTGCAATATCAGTAGTAAGCGCTAATGTACAAGCAGTTACAATGCCTAATAACGGACAAATAAAATTAAGCACTATTATTCAATCACAGCTTTCTGCAATAGTTGATGGAGATGAGCCTTCAACAGTAGTTGTAGATAAAACAGTAACATCATTTAATACTGAATATAATACGACTATACTTGGAGTACCTATGAATCCAGTACAAGCCTATA
>CAZXWU010000373.1:0-1297 GCA_964644495.1 uncultured Tissierella sp. | reverse complement strand
ATACTTTAAAAGTTAAAAGTGCTGGATTAAGCATGAAAGGATATAGCTTAAACCCAGGAACAGTTGCAACACAAGATGCTGAATTTGAATATGCTGGAACAAGTTCTAATGTAAGAGTTGGTCTTGGTCTTGCATTTGGTTTGAATTATCTAAGTCCAATGCAATTAGATAATCAAGCTGCATTAGATTATTATACTAAAGCTTATTCACATGCTACACAAGTATATATTTGGTTAGCAAATAACAATGCTTTAGGAACTGCACAAGAAGATGCTGCAAAAGCAACTTTAAGTGGAACAGAATATGATAGATATACATATATCAGAAATTCTGTAGAACAATCATTATTAAAACCTTCATATATGTATAATACAGAAGCTGAAGCAGTAGCAAATCCTATAGAAATGGGATGGAGCGAAACAAATCAAAGATATGAAGTAACAATGTATGACAATAATAGCCTAGATACAATGGCTCTAGTTAATTTAGCTGTTCAACCAGGTTCAGGAATAAGCTATAGTAAAAATGGAAATCAAATTACTTTCTATTCTACTGAACAAGTTGGATCTGCAAGTAACCCTGCAACTGTTAAAGTTACTAAATCAATAAATGGTGGTAGATATGTTGCTGGAGTTGCAAGCTTAAAAGATGGAAGTAGTAGCTTTACATATTTAACAGGAGCATCATACAATAATAATGCATACTATGTAAGTTTCTATACAAATGCTTTAAGAGTTAAAGTTGTAAAAACATTAAATGGTAGTGCACAAAATCCTAATACTGGTGATGCTAGTGTTAGAGGAGCAAGATATGGTGTATATTCAGATGCTAGTTGTACACAATTAGTTGAAGAATTAACTACTGATGATAATGGTCAAGCAATAACAAATCCACTTGAGTACAAAGATTACTATGTAAAAGAAATAAGTGCATCTGAAGGATGTAAAATAAATACTGCAACAGTTACTGCAGCTGCAGCATCTGCTCAAGTTGAAGCAAATGGTCAAAGAGTAGTAACAGTTACTTCAGGTGAAGATGTAATTTATGGTGGATTTAGAATGATCGTTTCAAATAGCCCAGATTTAAGTGGAAGTACAACAAAAGTACCTTCAGTTGATTCTGAAATTACATTAACATTAGATAGTGATCCTGCCCAAAGATATGTAACAACAGTAGATGAAAAAGGATATGCAGAATTTACAAAAATACCTTATGGTCATTATACATGCACTGAAACTAGAAGACCACAAGTTGAAGGTAGCGAAAAATTATTAAAAAACACAGTACTATATATGAT
>CAZXWU010000372.1:747-1633 GCA_964644495.1 uncultured Tissierella sp. | reverse complement strand
CGCGAAAGAGTAAAGGCAGAAACAGGAATGACTATTTCCGTTGGTGTGTCATTTTGTAAGGCTTTTGCAAAACTCGGAAGCGATATGAAAAAGCCTGACGCAGTAACTGTAATATCAAAAGAGAATTTTCAAAGGAGTGGCTACGGCTATTGTCACACCATTTAATGAGAAAGGTATTGATTTTGAAAGCTTTGGAAAACTAATTGAATGGCAAATTCAAGAGGGAGTAAATGGAATAGTCGCATGTGGTACAACAGGTGAGGGATCAACATTATCAGATGAAGAACATAGAATGGCAATTAAATTTGTAGTTGACCAAGTAAATGGAAGGGTACCTGTAATAGCAGGGACAGGTAGCAATGATATTGCATATGCCATAGATCTTACAAAGTTTGCCTGTGAAGCTGGTGCAGATGCTATGCTTGTAGTTACACCTTATTATAATAAAGCCACTCAAAAGGGGCTTGTTGAGTTATTTACAAAAATAGCTGATGAAAGTACAAAACCTATTATACTATATAATGTTCCATCTAGAACTGGTATAAATATGACAGCTCAAACCTGTCAAATCTTATCTGAGCATCCTAATATAGTTGGAATGAAAGAAGCCAGTGGGGATATTTCCCAAATTGCTGAAATGGCTCAACTTTGTGGAGACAAGATTGACATATATTCAGGAAATGATGATCAAATAGTTCCCGTAATGTCCTTGGGAGGAGTAGGTGTTATCTCAGTAGTATCCAACGTTATGCCTAGGGAAACTGTAGAAATATGTGAAAGATATTTTAAAGGAGATACGGAGGGAAGTCGTGATTTACAATTAAAATTATTACCATTTATAAATTCCCTATTTTGTGAGGTAAATCCTATTCCAGTAAAAGCTGCC
>CAZXWU010000372.1:0-737 GCA_964644495.1 uncultured Tissierella sp. | reverse complement strand
TATAAGACTTCCATTAACAGTAATGGAGGATGAAAATAGAGAAAAGATGACAGATCTAATGATAGAACATGGAATTAAATTAATATAAGGAGTAGATTAAATGAAAATAATCATTAATGGCTCCAATGGAAGAATTGGGCAAGAAGTAAATAAATTACTGTCCCAAGGCTATAGGGGGACTTCCTTAGCAGCAGGAATAGATAGAAATAATATAAATAAAGAAGGATCTCTTCACTTTAAACAATTACAAGACTTCAATGGTCAAGGAGACTGTATTATAGATTTCTCAAATCATTTAATGACAGAAGATCTAACAGGATATGCTGTTAAAAGAAATATTCCACTGGTAATTGCTACAACAGGGCAAACAAAGGAAGAACTAGAAATCATTGAAGCTGCCTCTAAAGAGATTCCAATATTTCTAGCTGCAAATACATCATTAGGTGTAGCTTTGCTTGTAGAGCTTGCAAAAATGACGGCAAAAGTAATGCCTGAAGCTGATATAGAGATAATAGAGAAACATCACAATAGAAAATTGGATTCACCAAGTGGCACTGCATTTTTAATAGCAAATGAAATCAAAAAAATTAGAAAAGATGCAAAATATGTCTTTGGTAGAAGTGAAATGGCAAAAAGAGAAAAAGATGAAATAGGCATACATTCCATAAGACTTGGAAATATAGTTGGAGAGCATGAAGTGATTGTAGGTACAGATAGTCAGACTATAACTTTAAAGC
>CAZXWU010000371.1:0-1636 GCA_964644495.1 uncultured Tissierella sp. | reverse complement strand
CAATAATGGATACTAGAGTAAAAGATGTATTACAGGCTTTAGATGATTTAACTAGTGGTAGATGTTTAGCACAGGTAAAGGATTATAACTTGTTTTCCGTAAATAAGGACTCAGGAATATTAGGTAAACAAATCACTGAAAGGCCAGGTTTAATTTGGGGAGATCTATAAATGAAGGTGGATAAAGTTGCAGTTATGATGACTTTAACAGAGGCTGCCATAGAATTAGCAGCTGCAACAGGAGTAAATGCAATTGTTGCCCATCATCCCATAGCAGATGGGGCAAGTTCAGGAGGAGTTTTACTTAAAACATATTTAGACACTTATGATATAGCAGTATTTGAACTTCATGAGGCTTTTCATGGATTACATCCTGGAATTCCTTGGTTACACGGACATATGCCTACTTTTGTTGATACTAGTTATGGAGGTATAGATGGAAATATTGTCTATATAGGAGAGCTATTAGATGGAGTAGAAACTATAGGAGATATTTTTGATAGACTAGATTTATATATGAATTATGATGTGGATAAAGAGGTGTTGGAAGTGGAGAGAAAACTTAGAAAGTCTGAATCCATGCAAGAGACATCTATTGTAGCTAGAAGAAAAATTATCTTAGGAGAATTGGATACAAAGATCAATGGGCTTCTTCATATATTTCCGCATACGGGTTTTACTGCCAAACATTTAGAAGAATTGGTTGAAAAGCATCCAGAAGTGGATACTGTGCTCATGACTATCAGTCGAGTTTATGAAGGACATGAATTAATAGACAAATGTAAGGAATTAGGATTGAATCTAGTTTGCGGAAATTCTCATGCATTAGAGATATATGAAAATGGAATACCAATGGCTTATGCAATAAGAAAGCATTTGCCTAATACAGAAGTTGTTATATTCCAAGATAGATTATTGTCTATTCCACTAGATGAAGTAGGTTCAAAAGATATTAGAGAATATGGTAAAGAAATTTCAGATAAATATCTTTGCTAAGTGGTTTTAGAAAACAAGGAGGGATTTTATGGAAAACAAAGATCAAAAGGATTAGGATAGAAGTAAACTGGAACCCATTGAATATGTAGGTTTTGCAGTTGTAGGGTTATCATTAATAGGACTATTTTTCTTTTCAGATCATATAGCAAATATATTTGATGCTATGTTTAACAAGGCCTATCTAATATTCGGATTCTATATTACCAGTCGTAATTTAGGAGCTGCTATCATTGTAAGTGTTATGGTAGGTAGAATCTTAGAACGTTTAGGATTTACAGATGCGTTAATGCGTATATTTGTTCCAATAATGAGATACCTTAAAATAAATTCATCTGTAGTAGTTGGAGCAATATATAATATTTTAGGCGATGTTAATGCTTCAGGTAGAATAGCTGCTCCAGTGCTTATGAAAGCAAAAGCTACAAAAGATGAACAGAAGATAGCTATTGCAACTATGTGTCAAGCGCCTAGTTCCTTTTCAATTATAGTTTTAGGTATATTGGCATTATCACTAGCTGAGATAAAGGTTTTTCCAGTTATAATTGTGGCAATATTCTTACCAATTGTACTGGTACCTATGGTATTAAGACTATTTTGGAGAGATACAAAGGCAGTTAATATTACTGATTTACCTAGATTTA
>CAZXWU010000370.1:0-1646 GCA_964644495.1 uncultured Tissierella sp. | reverse complement strand
AGAGGGAGAATCCCTAGGGTCTATAGCTGCCCTTTATAATATAACAATCAGTGAAATACTGAGAAACAATCAATTTATCGCTGATATGCAATATATATACCCAGGACAGGAGCTAAATATCAGCTTTAACCGTACAGCAAGAGTCGAGACCTTTGGATATACCAATTCATTTATAGATAGAAACCGGCTTGCTAAAACCCTTCCATACTTAACTTACCTACCTATTTTCAACTATATAATAGATGAAAATGGCGAAGTAAATGCAGACGGGCAGGATACTGATATAATAGAGATGGCAATTCTATATGGTGTGATTCCTCTTCTACATTTATCTACAATAAGTGTACAAGGAGAACTTGATATTGCAACATCATATAAGATTCTAATTGATGATGATTTTCAAGATATAATTATTGAAAATGTACTAAATATTATAAGAAATAAAGGCTATTATGGAGTCGTCATATCAGCCCAAACTACTAATGAATATAACCAATATCTTTTTTCAAATTATGCCAGAAAATTTTCAGATAGGTTAGACCAAGAAGGTTACAAGACATTAATAACAATTGATCCAGGTATCTATTCAGATGAAATTTCACTGTTATATAAAGTAATCGACTACGGAACCATGTCAGAAGCCGTTGATTCCATTATGCTTTTGGAGTTTATGTGGGGGATCGGTGGCACCCCACCAGGTCCTTTGATATCAGTAAGAGATCAAGACCTCTTCTTAAATTATGTCTTATCCCAAACTGATCCAGAAAATATCATTGTTGGTTTTCCAACCTTCGGATACAGCTGGGAAATACCATATATAAGTGGCTATTCTAGTTCTGATTTTCTTACTCGATACAATGTCATTAATTTGGCTAGAAGTGTAGGTGTAAATATTCAGTTTGATGAAACATCACAAAATACCTATTTTTATTATGGGGACTTAAATGATGATAATATGTATCCTTATCTCGTCTGGTCTGTTAATGCTAAAACAGTTGATTCCCTTGTAAAATTAGTTTTGGAAAAGGGCATAGATAAAATTGGAATATGGAATATCATGTTTTTTTATGCACAGCTTTGGCTTGTGGTAACTAGCCAGTATGAGATTGTTAAGTATTTGCCGGAGGTTTGATAGATCTATATTGGACTTGTCGTCCCCTCCTGTGATATTGGAGTAACCTGCCATTGCCGTCTCGTGAGGGAAATGGTAGGGAGTGACCGTGTCTGAGCCTTTTGTGGTGAATATTGTAAATGCAATTCTGATAAATGCTGCTGAAAGCTGCACCCATATGTCCAACAATACCTGCCTGTTCACAATCAAGATCACATTACCTCGTATGGTACGACTGCCTACTCTATCCTTATTCCAGCCAGACGCTTTTGGATTCACTGATAATATCCATCATAGCTAGATAAAGTCCAAACCTATCACCCATATTATGGTAAAAACTACCCTTGCTCGCTAACCGAAAAAATGTATCTCCTGATTGACATTTTTCCTCGCGGAATGCTACTATAGCTTTAGCTAAACCAATTTTAGGAGGTATAAATGAACTTATCATCTAATAATCAAGAAAAAAACCACAAGAGGCGTATTCGGTATTCAGGTACTCACCCGAAAGCCTTCCACGAAAAATATAAGGAAC
>CAZXWU010000369.1:0-1665 GCA_964644495.1 uncultured Tissierella sp. | reverse complement strand
TTTTACAGCTTTGGGAGGTATGAAAGCAGTAGCATGGACAGATACAATATGTTCATACACTATTATTATTGGAGTATGGGCTATGGCTATAAACTTTTTATTAAATATAGGTGGATTTGGAGAGTTAATGATAGGTTTACACAATATAGATCCAGGATATGTATCAGCGTTTTCGAAGAATATAACACCAATAACAGCTTTAGGATGGTTGTTAACTTGGGGAGTTTGTAATTTTGGTGCGCCACAGTTTGTAGGAAGATTTTTATCCGCTACATCTCCTGAAGCTGCGTCTAAAAGTCAGGCTATAACAGCTTTGATGTTAGGAATATTTATTGTTCCATTACTTATAGTTGGATTAGGTGGTAGATTACTTTTACCTGGTATAGAAAATCAAGATATGGTATTTAATGCTCTAGTTACACAAACAGTACACCCAGTTTTAGGAGGATTAATGTTTGCAGCAGTTATAGCCGCTATTATATCAACAGCAGATTCACTTTTATTGTTAGCTAGCACTACATTTACTAGAGATATATGGAAAGAATTTATTCAACCAGACATGAGTGAGTATAAAGAGCTAAATATGTCTAGACTAGCTACAATATTTATAGGTTTGTTAGGTATGATTTTAACATTTATGAGAAGTGATGTCATACAATCAATACATGCAAAAGCTATAACTATGATGGGCTCATCAATGGCTATGTTAGTTTTAATAGGTGCATTTAACAGAAATATAACTGAATCAGGGGCAATGGCATCTATGATAACAGGATTTGCAGTTTCAAGTATATGGTATACTTTAGGACAACCATTTGGAATAGCAGCAGCATTACCAGGTCCTATATGTGCAGGGATAGTTATGATAGTTGTTAGTAAATTTACTAAGCCAATGAGTAAAGAAAAACTAGAACCTTTCTTCCCTGAAATATCAGACAATTGAGTTTTAAAATAAAAGGAGGAGTATAGATGAAATTAGATTTGGGAATAATAGGCGGGAAAGCATATATAGATGGTAGATTTATAGATGTAGATATAGGAATAATAGGTGAGGAAATTGCTATTATAGCAAAAAGAGGATACTTACCTGAAGCTAAAGTTGTAAAAAATGTAGTAAATAAATATATAATCCCTGGTGGAATTGATACACATGTTCATTTCAGAGATCCAGGTCATTCGGAAAGAGGAACATTTTATACAGAGTCCCAAGTTTGTATCGCAGGTGGAACAACAACAATATTAGAACATCCAATATCATCCCCACCACAATATACAAAAGAGATATTAGATAATAGAAAAAAAATTGCAGAAGAAAGGAAGGGCATAGTAGATTATGCTTTCTTTGGAGCAGCAGGAGGAGAATATCCAGAAGAGATAACTAAATTAGCAAAAGAAGGCATAGTTGCTTTTAAGACATTTCTACATGAGGCACCTGAGGGAAGAGCTGATGAGTTTAGAGGGTTAACAATGTCAAATGATTACGAATTATATGTAGGAATGAAAGAAGTTGCTAAGACAGGGTTGCCACTAGGGTCTCATGCTGAAAACAATGATATGATACAGGGATTTATTAATAAATATAGATGTGAGGGAAAAACAACTCCTGAATATCATTGTACATCTAGACCACCTATAACTGAATACTTAACAGTAGAAAAACTAATT
>CAZXWU010000368.1:0-1666 GCA_964644495.1 uncultured Tissierella sp. | reverse complement strand
AAAAGACTCAATGATGTATGGTGGAACCTGTATTAATGTTGGATGTATACCTACAAAAACCTTGATTCAATCTGTAGAATCTGGGAATGATTTTGATGCCGCTTATCAATATAGAGATGAAGTAACAGATAAATTGCGTAATAAGAACTACAATAATTTAGCAAACCTAGACAAGATAGATATATACACGGGAGAGGCTAAATTTGTAGAGAATAAAATAATAAATGTATTAGAAAAAAACGAATCTATTGAAATAAGTGCAGATATAATAATCATAAATACTGGGACATTACCAAATAAACCTGAAATTAATGGTATAGATACTACAAAAAACATCTATGATAGTACAAGTCTGCAAACCTTAAGAAATCAACCTCAAAGTTTAGGCATAATAGGTGCCGGTAATATAGGTTTAGAGTTTGCTAGCCTTTATGCACAGATGGGTACCAAGGTATATTTGTTTAATAGAGGAAGGGATATATTGACTTTGGAAGAACCTGACCTAACAGAGATGGTCGCTGGTTATTTAAAAGAAGATAGTGTAGAGTTTGTATCTAACTTCAATACTAGCAAAGTATCAAACAAGGAAACAGGACAGGTTATTGTAGAATCCAAAGACAAAGAATATATAGTAGATGCCCTGTTAATAGCCACAGGTAGAAAGGCAAATACAGAGAATCTAGGATTAGAAAATACTGATATTCAATTAGGGGATAGAGGATATATAAAAGTAGATGAAAACTTGGAAACTACTGTTCCTGGGATATATGCAGTTGGTGATATAAATGGAGGTCCACAGTTTACATATATCTCTTTAGATGATTTTAGAATTGTAAAAAGCCATATAGAAGATAAGGGTATATACAATTTAAATAATCGTAAAAACATTCCGTATACCTACTTTTTAAATCCACCATTTGCTAGAGTCGGACTAACAGAAGCTAAAGCCAAAGAAGAAGGTTATAAAATTAAAGTAAACAGTTTGGATGTTGCTAATATGCCAAGAGGGCATGTAAATAATGATTTAAGAGGAAGGTTTAAGATAGTTATTGATAGTGAAACTAACTTAATTTTAGGGGCAAGTTTTCTTGGAAGATCTGCGGAAGAATTAATAAATCTTATAAAAATGGCAATGGATAATGATATTCCATATACCTATATAAGGAATCAGGTCTTTACCCATCCAACAATGGCAGAAAACTTGAATGAATTATTTAATGTTTAAAGGAGAAAAATGTACACATTACAAAAGATAAAAACATTAATTTTAATATTAGTTATATCAGTTGGGATTTTAACATCCTGTAATAACAAGGATCAAACGAATACTAATCTAGGACCTGATGATAAAGAAACTACAGAGCCCCAACATGAAACACAGCCAGATGCTGAATCAGAAACTAGTAACAAAGAAGAAACCAGCGGAAAGCCAGAAGTAGAATCAGAGACTATAGATGAAACTAAAGCCAATACAGAAGAACCTGTTGCTTCACAAAAGGCAGATACTATGATTACTGTATATGATATTGAAGATGGATATATACAAGTACCCTATCTTCCCGAATTAGAACATCATAATTATGATTGGAATTCTATAATAGATGTAGATGGTTATAAGTATTATAAGGATAACAACCACAGACCTTCAACCCTGGGTATAGATGTA
>CAZXWU010000367.1:949-1679 GCA_964644495.1 uncultured Tissierella sp. | reverse complement strand
ATATATAATAGAAAGCAAAGTTTAGGTGAGGAGTAATAAATTGAAAACATTTTCAAGTCCCCTACAGGAATTAAATGAATTTAATGAAGTTTTGGAAAAGCTAAAGAAAAAAAATACTCCTATACAGATGACTGGATGCCTTGACTCACAAAAATGTCATCTAATGAGCGGCCTAAGTGTAGATTATCCTTGGAAATTAATTATAACTTATGATGAATTAAAGGCAAAAAAGATATATGAAGATTACCAGTTGTTTGATAGGAATGTGTATTTATATCCTGCTAAAGATATTATATTTTATAGTGCGGATATTCATAGTAATGCCATAATAAATGACCGTCTAAAAATATTAAGAAGGCTGATTGAGAAGGAACCTACAACTATTATTACAACAATAGATGGGGGAATGGATAAACTTTTGCCCTTGAATATTTTAGAAGATAGTATTATTGAGATAGACGATACAAGTAATATCGACATGACCCTATTATCAGGGGAACTTGTAAAAATGGGTTATGAAAGGGTAGGGCAAGTAGAAGGACCTGGGGAATTTGCTATAAGAGGTGGAATTGTAGATATTTATTCAGCTACTGAAGACAACCCTGTGCGGATTGAATTATGGGGTGATGAAGTAGATTCCATTAGATACTTTGATAAAGATAGTCAAAGGTCAATTGACAACCTAGAAAGTATTATTATATACCCTGCTACAGAATTCTTGCTAGATACT
>CAZXWU010000367.1:0-895 GCA_964644495.1 uncultured Tissierella sp. | reverse complement strand
AAGGGCCTATTAAAAATAGAGGAAGAAAAGAAAGAGCAGGTAAAAAAGCTTCGTAGTGCAATGAAAACAGAAGAGGCTTATAGAATTGCCAGTGCCATGGAAGAGCTCTCAAGCAACTTAGAAAGTTCTCATGGCTTAGTAGGTGTAGACAGTTATACTAGCTATTTCTATGATCAAACAGTTTCTCTTTTTGACTATTTTAATAATGATGATTCAATAATATTTGTTGATGAACCAAGTAGGGTCCTTCAAAAGACTGAAGTAGTGGAGACAGAGTTTAGAGAAAGTATGATTAACAGGCTAGAAAATGGCTATGTTTTGCCAGGTCAAATGGATTCCATATATAACCATAAAGACCTAATAGCAATATTAAATAAAAGTAATCTCTTGCTAACCAGTACTTTGGATTACAACCCCCAGCCATTTAAGGTTAAGAGCAAGCACAACTTTACAGTACGTTCCGTAAATCCTTATAATAATAATGTTGAATTATTAGTAAAGGATTTAAAGTCATGGAAAGATAAGGGTTACCGGGTTTTATTACTATCAAGTTCTAAAACCAGGGCCATAAGACTAAGTGATAGCTTAAGGGAAGATGGCTTAAATACATTCTATACCGATGACTTAGATAGGGTTATTCAAGAGGGCGAAATAATGGTTTCTAATGGGAGTATCCATGAAGGTTTTGATTATACCTTAATAAAGTTTGTTGTTATTTCCGAAAGTGATATTTTTGGTAGGCAAAAGAAAAAGAAAAGAAGAAAACGCAAGGAGCATCAAGGTACCAAGATTCGAAGCTTTGCAGAACTTGAAATAGGAGATTACGCAATTCACTAAAATCATGGTCTAGGAATCTATCAAGGAATTACAAAGCTTGAAGTTGATGGTATAGAAA
>CAZXWU010000366.1:0-1694 GCA_964644495.1 uncultured Tissierella sp. | reverse complement strand
GAATAGGTGTATTGAGCTTACCCAATCAATTAGCTGTTGCCATAGACAAGGATGGATGGTTACCCCTTATTTTGGGAGGCATAATTATCATTCCATTAATAATTATTATAAATAAATTATTTGAAGATAATCCTGGAAAAACCTTCTTTGAAATAGGCAATGAAACCCTGGGCAGGCCCATATTCACCATATGCTTAGTGGTATACCTCGTATACTATATTATAGTAATGGGATATATAGCTAGATTGTTAGGGGATTTGATAAAAGGATTTTTGTTGACCAATACCCCAATCCATTTGATTATACTTCTCTTTATACTTCCAGCTGCCTATGTAGCCATCTCAGAGTTGGATGTAATTGCTAGAGTAGCCTACATCCTATATCCAATAGTATTAGGATTTGGGGTTATAATAGTTCTTGTAGCATTGCCTGGTGCTGATTTAAGCAATCTATTGCCAATACTACAATTTGATTTGAGCCAGTTGACTGCAGGACTAAGTGTTGCCGTATTTTCATTTTCAGGATTTGAGATACTTTTTTTTGTTATTCCCTTTGCAGAAGATAGGGAAAGGGTAGTTAAGACCAGCATATCAGCCATCATTATTATTACCATATTCTATATAGTATTATCTATGACCACCTTGACACAATTTTCTTTGCAACAGATAATATCAGATCCATATCCTCTGTTGACAACCGCAAGATTGATAGACTTACCAGGTTATTTTCTACAAAACTTAGATGGCTTAGTATTGTCTATATGGGTCTCAGTCATATATTCTACAATGGTACCCCTACTATATTCATCGGGAAAGGTCCTAACTAATATCTTCAATAAAAAGTCACATAAAATCTTTGTCATGATGCTAATCCCAGTCGTCTATATGGTAGCAATTTTTCCAGATAGTATATTTGGGATGAACGAATTCATGGATTCAGTTGTCAAATACTTGACCGGAGCAATAACCTTGGTGATACCATTAATTCTATTGCTTGTAGGTAGAATACGAAGGAGGGCAAAAGAGTGAAAAGGATTATCTTATTTTTATTGATTCTAAGTATGATTTTCACCAGTGGATGTTGGGATATGATTGATTTAGAAGATAGAATCCTTCCCTATTCAGTTGCCATAGATGTGAATAATGTAGATCCTGAATTAGGAGAACTGTTTTATTGTTTTTCCTATCCAAATATCAATGCTTTAGGCAAAAACCCAACACAAGAGGATGTAGTTTTCATACTAAATACAACTGGAAATAGTATGTTTGAAGCTAGCCACAAACTGACAACGAGAATACATAATCCCATCTTCCTAAAACATTTGAGTGTCATTGTAATGTCAGAAGATGTCTACAATAATGAAAAATATCTACGTCAAATTCTAGATGGAGTCCAAAGGGATTTTATAATAAATAAGATGATCTATCTATTGATTACCAGAGCAAGTGCCCATGAACTATTGACCACAAAACTGGGGTCTGAAAGACAAGAAACAGTAGAAGGTATGTTCATAAGTTTACTGCATAATGAACAAGAATCCGACCAGTTTACACCAATTAGGGCGATGGAATTTATACAGGATATGGATCATCAAAAGGCTGCTGTCATGCCCTTGGTCACTCCTGGAGAAGATGTAGAGATTGCAGGGGGAGGCTTGTTCAATAACTACAAATTTGTTGGCTATATAGATGGGG
>CAZXWU010000365.1:0-1700 GCA_964644495.1 uncultured Tissierella sp. | reverse complement strand
ATTCTGCACATTCTTTCGCGATCGAAGACTGAGTCATTTCATTTCTAAGCTTGATTTCAAAGTCCGTTCCAAATACATTATTATTTTTGTCGATATAAAACTCTTTCATTTCCTGCTTCTTTGAAACAAATGTCGGCTCTGTGAAAACAAATCTGAACTCATCAATTTTGGAAAGTTCCTTTTTCAATTTTTCAAAAGCAAATAAGGTAAAACTAGAAGAAATCATACTTATTTTACTGTTTTTCTTACTATACTCTTTTATTTCATCAACCATTTTAAAAGTCTTATTATCGATAAATTTAGGTGCTTTCAAGATGCAAACCTCCATATCATGTATTAAAACGGGACCAAACTAAAAAATCTATTGAATAAAGTCCCCTCTTGATTTTTGCTTTTCTCTTAGTTGGTTAAAAAAGTTCTCCACTCTATGTTTCCCGACGCCGTTGTATTTCCCTATAATAAGTAATTCCTTTGGTAGATCACGAACTTTATAAATGCTATCTTCTTGAAGTTGTTTAATTAGACTAGGGCTACCTGTAAACTCATCTGTATTAATAACTATTTCTCCTAATATTTCTGTAACAACGATTTCTTTTGACTTATAAAATAAAAATAATTCGCCTGGTCGACTTTCAATTAATTTTCTTCTTCTAATTTCTTCTGCGACAAATTGCTTTAACTCTTCAAAAAATAACTTCGAGTGAGACTCAGAATAGTATGTAGTTCTCTTATGGAGTCCTTCTAGTGAATTAGGTAACTCACTCATCAGTCTCGCTTGTTGGTCCCCACCTAAGCGAACTAAGAATCGTTCTGACTCTTCAAAACGCTGTGGTAATAAAAAAGCATCTCTTAAAAAATATGGTATGTCTATTGAGTCATCTCCATACGTTATCGTTCTAACAGGAATAAAACCTGGTGCTTCATCTATTTCCTTAGGTAGGAGATTACTTTGTTCACTTGTCAGATCATCAGAAATATTTCTTTCATCAGCGTCATTTGTTTTTAGAGTTTCTTTTCTTGTTTTACTTAGCTGATCCCGCTCAAGAGATTTTTTCAATAGATCTTCAATTTGTTTAAATCTTAACGCCATTTCTTCTAGGCCATATGTATGGTCTCGGTTCATTAAAGGATCAACATAACTTGGCACTTGCATATCATGTGTACCATAAACTTCTACAAACCATTTTACAATTAAATAGATATGCTCCCAGGCAGTAAGTGATTCAGAAAACCTAAACTGGCGTGCATCATGAGATGCCATATTTCCTGATTTTCTAACTTGATGTAATGAATGTTTTACTTCATCAGATAATAAGCCTTGTTCGTCAAGAACGCGAATCCTCTCAATGATTGGCAAATATGGTTCACTAGGTAAATTTTCATGAAGCATAACCTTTTCAAGTAACACTTCAATAAAAGTTCGACTGTGAGTCAACATTGAACGTGGACTACTATAAATTACGTTTTCTAATTCTTTAAGGGTTCGAGCGAATTCCTTTGACATAGGCTCTAAAAATTCATAAAAATAATTGTCTATCATAATAGTTCCTCCCCGATAGAGTTATATTATATTAGCAACAACTAGTTACAGAGCTTACATGACAAATATTAAACTTCAATTAAACTTCGATTTTTGTCATCTTTTATTTTTTCATCTAATTATATTGTACCACTAATACCCATAAAATTCACACAATTAT
>CAZXWU010000364.1:0-1718 GCA_964644495.1 uncultured Tissierella sp. | reverse complement strand
CCACCAATACCATAGTTTGCAATGAAGAACAATCCAATTTGGCCTGCCATGGCTCCAATTACTATACCAAAGTTAAGTCCCATTCCAGAAATTACAGGTATAATAAGGGAGGCAACTAATACAAGGTTTCTTGATAATCTAAAGATCATTTCACTCATCATAAAATCCATTGAAAGACCTGAAAAATAAAATCCAACTGCACATATTACAACAAAGACTATTGGTACAATCATGCAGAGTCACCTGCCTTTCTAGTTAATGCATATAGGATGATTCCATTGGAGATAACAATTCGAATTATCTCAGCCATACTTCCTTCTGATACAGCGTTTATAACTGGAAGTGCAACTACTAAAAGTCCCTGGAAAAGTATAGTTCCAATAATTACATGGGAAATTCTTGCCTTTTGTAGAGTAGCTCCTCCTATGAGGATTGAAGCTGCAGCTGGCATGGAAACATATAGTGGTGCATTGTACAATTGTAAGAAGCCAAATGATTGACTGTATATAATTATACCTACTGCAGCAAGTACAGTTGATATAACCATACCTAAAATTCTATATCTGTCTACATTAAGTCCATTGGATAATGCGAATTTTTCACTTGCCCCAGAGACTCTCATTGCAGTACCTGTCTTAGTGTTTGTATATAAGTAAACTAGACCAGCACATAGTGCAAAGAATAGCAAGAGTCCTGTTGGAATAGTTACTCCTCCAATCTTAAATGATAGGAAATTATTAAGCACTGCTCCAAAAGTCTCTTCTAAGGTTAAAGTAACCCTTAGACCAGTTCCGCCCATTGCCCAAACTAACTTTTCATTTTTAAAAGGTGCAATTAACCAAAAGATACACATCAATGATACTATGGAAAAACCAAAATAGTTTCCCACTGTCATCTCCTGGCCTTTTATTTTATTTGTTAATAAACCATATAAGTAACCTGCAATAACTGCAAGTGGTATAGCTACAGCTAAGGCAACGATTAAGCTGTTCCAACCTACTAGATCCATCTCCATACTTACTAGAGCTCCAATAAGTCCAAATATTACTCCTAAGGCAAGATTTAAGTTAATACCTGCACCAGCCTGAATTGTAGGTACCATTGCAAGAACCAAAATTGCATTCATACCAAAACGATTGATCATATCACTAAATAAATCCGGTAGTGATAGACCTAAAGCTACTGCAGCTGCTAAGAAGGCTATTAGAGTAACACTAATTATTAGCCTTGGAAAACCAATTCTTTTATATAGATCTTTTACTACATCCATTAATTAATAACCTCCTTTACTTCTTCACCTGACATTGCAAGACCAAAGAGTTTATCGTCAGCATCAGCAGGAAGGATAGTTTGAATCTTACCCTCAGTTATAATAGCAATTCTATCTGAAACTTGCTTTAACTCTGCTAATTCACTAGAAGTTATTATAATAGTCATATTGTGTTTTTCGTTTAATTCAAGTAGAGTATCAAGAACCAGCTTTTTTGCCCCTACGTCAATACCACGAGTAGGTTCAGATACCATAAGTATATCTGGTCCAAAAGTAAGAGCTCTTGCAATACATACCTTTTGTTGATTACCACCACTTAAATATCTAGTATGTTGTTTTTGATCCTTGCATCTGATGTCTAACCTTTCAATCATGTCGAGACTATGCTTAGAAATCTTTCTCTTATCTACTAGCTTCATAGGGCCTACTTTTTTGATAAAATCTTCTT
>CAZXWU010000363.1:0-1721 GCA_964644495.1 uncultured Tissierella sp. | reverse complement strand
GCTGTAATATATGCGGAATTTAAGTCCAAATGCATCAGTCTTGACTCTTGAACTGCTGTGGGGTTTAAATATTGAATGAATCTCCTGTGAGATTGTTCCACTAATACTCGTGCTTCTTCCGAATCTTCCTCCCTAGGATTAGGGTATGGATTATAACTATGTCTGTGAAATAATTGAAACGCTGACCCTTCATATTCCGGATCCCCTAGTAATTGTTTCCACACTGTGTCTAGTTGTTGATTTTCTAATTCAGTAGCTACTGGGGCCTTACTATTTTTAGCCTTTTCAGCCTTCCTAGTAGCCATATATTCCGGATATGATAATTTATCATACATTTCTAATTTCATATATTACATTCCTTTCGCAAATTCTCGCATTCTGTCTGTGTCTGACTTACCTTCTCCTCTCTTTATCCAAGTACTAACATATTGATTAATCTCTGGATGGGGATTATAAGCTGCAAAGATACCTGATCTTGCGTTATTACTAATTTGTTTAGCTCCAGAAACGATATTCTGGTTTATCTGTGTACTAAATGATCCATTTTTATCAAACAATTCTATGCTTGAATCTTTAACGAATTGAGTTAGTATCAATGCATGATTATTAGTATTCTTTAAAAATCTATCTAAATCTTGAATGAATCTTACCTGTGCCATGTACGTATCAGCTGTTAGACCTACTAAGTTATCAATATTATCTACGATAAATGCTATTGACTTACCTTCTGCGTACTTCAACAGGGCAGATATATTAGTATTGTCCCACGCTTTAACTTTTGATAAGTCCACGTTCATTTGTTTAGCCCTGTTGACTATGTCATTTTTTGATAACTCGTAATTAAGGTATAATATTTCGTCAAAGTGACTTGATAACATTGGAATATTTCTAATAGCGTTATAAGTCTTTCCTCCGCCTGTGGGCGCCACCAATAATGTATAACCTTCTCTTCTAACGTCATAATATATGTCGTTCACATTATATGTTATCATTTCTAGCGGAGTAGAGTCGAAGTCAGCTAAACTAACTGGACCCATATCTGAAAAGTCTCCTAATACTGCTACTATATTAGCCTTTTGTTCAAACCCACCTTCTTTTTGAACTAGAGTTAATTTGAAATCACATAAATCAGTCATGAACCATTTATAATTGTCTATGATAGTATTAACTGAATCAACGGTAAGCCATTCATATGGAATATTGTATGTCCTATTATCTCTTACTTTAACTTGAACTACGGTGTCCGACACCTCATCATCACCCCATATAATATCTACCACATCGAATGATACGTTAGATGGTAAAGATACTGTTTTACCCTTATTTAGTTGCTTTAATAGTAACTGTGCTTCTTCTTTAGTCATTGAACTTCTCTTCCACTCTTTTATTAACATACTCCCTGATTGCTTCCCTTATCATCCAACTAACTGAACGATCTTCGGATTCCGCAAGATCTCTTAAATACATCATGTCTTCCTCGTCACCTGGAAAGGCAACTATGTTTTGTTTATTCTTTTTCATTTTCTTTTCTCCTTCTATACAGGATCTCTTCTCTGTATGTATATATTATACTATAGGTTAGTAAACAAGTCAACCTTTTTACGAAAGAAAAGAAAGAAAAACACTCCGAAGAGTGTTTTAATCTTAATTATGCCATATTATATTTCAAACTCTAATAATATTCCGTACCACTCAGTGTCCCATGTAATATTGTCGTTCTC
>CAZXWU010000362.1:0-1725 GCA_964644495.1 uncultured Tissierella sp. | reverse complement strand
GTAACAAGTAATACAAAAAGATACATTAATTCAATCGGCATTGCCATAAGTAAAAACCCCCTTTATATTTTTTAACGGCATGACCTTAGCCATACCTCTAAATACTATTAATGCAATTATAATGCCATTTTTGATAAATATCTAATTATTGTTAATGAATACACATAATTAGCCAATATATGACATTATATTTATCTCAGGCAAAAGATTCATGTACATATAATTGACACAATATTGCCTGTATTGCAAATATTATGTACACAATTTGGACAATGCAAACCTTTGCTCAGTGTATACTTAGTCAAGCTTTATTATTAAATCTAATTTTTTAACAAAATTCTCTATTATTCTAATACTTTATGTTTTTATAGGTTATTTAGAAGATTTTCCATTAAACCTTCACACATATAAAGAAATATGTTATAGATATTTTTCTTAGAAAGAGGGCCTAGCAAGTATCCACGAAGTATTTTAGGCTTAAATCATGAGACAAACTATAATATAGCACTATCAACAGAATTTTGTAGATAGCTTTTAGGAAATGATAATATCAACAGTTTACCATATTTGTCTTTTTATTACAAGAGCAAATCCTCTCTTTTCAAGGACTTCATCAAGTTTCTTTGTAAATATAAAACCGCAGCTTTTAAGCTGCGGCTGTGATAATAATTTAATTTTCTGGTATTTCGATATCTAGTAGTGGTGGATATTGTTGACAACCAAATACATCTGAATCTCCTGGGGAACCACTTGGATGCAATCTATTAATGGTAAACTTTATAGCATATCCGGGATCATATTCGACAAAGTCAGTGATCCGCTCTATGTCTATATCAAATAATTTTGACATGGACTCTTTATTTATCACACCCGACTCCTTAACCAACTCATACTTTTCCTTCTCTCTAAAAATTATGTCAAAGGTGATCCTATCAGTTCCTGCATTTTTACTTCTAATTGTCTTAGCTAAATCTATTAATTTCATTATCCTAACCCCCTATTTCCATCATTTTTACGTCGAATAGTTCTAATGGGTCATCCACTTCTACTGTATGGTTTAATGACCATCTATAGGCTGGTGTAGCTTTTAGAACTTCATCTACTACAAATGCAGCTGTTCCTGCTGTTCCTTTTACTTCTGGAAGTCTAGCATAGAATATTTGCCTTAGCCCAGTCATAGCTATTACTTCTGCTTTTTCTGCAGTGTCTGCTATACCTTGTACAACAATACATAATTCATGGGAATTGATTTCCTTTACCGGCTCTAAATCTTGCATTACTCCATCTTTTCCATAAACTATATAATGTAATTCATATCCTTCCCAACCATGAGTTTCTGCTAGTTGTTCTCTAGCTAATTGTAATACTTTATCTATATTCTTGATTGTATAAGGGTCTCTGACACCAGCTATACCTATATACATTTCTCCTATCTTTGCAGAACCTTCTAACTTAACTCTCATCCTACCTTCTATTGGAACATATTTGACACCGACTATTCTAGTGGTTTTCTCATCATATTGCTCGTATACACAATCTGTCATATCTATCATACCACCAGCAAAGGATTCGAAGTATGGGTTTGATCTTTCATACATTGCATGACCTGCTACAGATGCAACTGTACAATATTGCCATGGAGACATAGCTTCTACTTTAACGTCTTCATTAGTAATTGTACCTATTACTGATTCTTTAGCACCATATGGTTCAGCACAGAATGAA
>CAZXWU010000361.1:0-1725 GCA_964644495.1 uncultured Tissierella sp. | reverse complement strand
TATAGTGGGCATTATTAGTACTTGCTCTAGCTGACTTATATTCATCTTCATCTAATACTTCTAATAACTCATAGTACTCATTTGACCAGCCTGTAGCAGACTTATCAAATACTTGGGGCATACCACCCCAGCCTACATATCTAGCTAAAATACCTTGTTCTTCTTTTGTAGCCAACCTATTTTCTTCTTCTATTACCTTTAAGGTCTTTATAGCTTCAATATTATTTTTGCATTTAGTCTTCAATCCACCTAAACCAATTTCATCATCTAGGGAAAATTTATAATTTAATTTATCTTCTATTTCTATAGTGTTTTCAACTAATTCTTCAAGATCCACTAGACTTTCTCTTTCAATCAAATTTTCAATATAGTCTATGGACTCTACCCTAAAGATTGGAAATCCTATTGTGTTTTTAAAGGTTATATCCTTTAAATCAACTTTATTTCCCTCTAGATCTATCCTATCTATTTCAAATACTCTATCATCAATTTCTATCTTCATCCCTAGGGTTAAATTAGTTTGCCTAGGTAAATTAAATAAGGATTGTTGCTCTATCTCTCTTTGTAAACTATCTCCTGAAGGACTATTTCCTCTGCCTGACTCCTTATCATCATCTTGTGATTGTGTATCTCTAGGAAGTCCATCTCCCTGCTTGGTGGATTCTTGTCCAGTATCTCCTTCTCTATCCTCTCTAGCATGACCCAAGCTTCCTTGTCCACTTTCTGGAATACCTGGTCTAAGCTCTCTTCCATCAGTAGATGGTGGTACATGGCCTTGTCGTTCTGTTGAAGGAATTTCATGGCCATCATTCCATATTTCCCTATCTCTTCCTTGTCTGTCATTTCTATTACTGGATAAAGTATTTCCTCTTTCTCCTTGTATTCCAGTTCTATCAATGGATTCATTTCTTTCATTTTTTATATCCTCCTTTTCCCTTCTAAGTATTCGATACATTTCCCTTTCAATATTTCTAAGTATATCCTGTGATAAATCATTTATAAGTTCTAAGGCTCTTACCTTTAAAATATTATTATCCAAAAAATTTAAATTACCAATTTCTAAATTCCTAGTTTCTAAGCCACATCTATTATAAATTAACAAAGTAGCACTATCCATTATTAGATATTCTATATTTCCCTTGTCCTGCTCATTTAAAAAATGATCTTTGATTCTATCTAATTCTTCTTCATAATCTTCATATACCTTTAATTCTACTATTTTTTCTAGGATTTCCCTAATATTTATCTGCTCATTATCTAATTCATCCACTATGGTATAGGTATCCAGTAGGGAAATAGCAAGTTCTTTTATATGGTTATCTTCTAATTTCCAAAGTCTTGGTATTGTGTGTTCAGGCCCATTGGTATCTGATACATCAAATAGATAATTTAATCTATCTCTATTTTCCTTATCAAATACTCCTATGGCCTTAGTACCCTTATTTATATATCTTCCTATTCTTCTATTCCAAAGTTCCATATTGGCAACCATTGTAGCATTTGGCTTTTGGCTGTAGATCATTAAGGTATCAGGAAAATCATATTTATAAAGTTGAGATGAAAACTTTAAAAAGTCTATCCATTCTTCCTTATCCCTAGTGATTATATCTAAGCTACTTTTATATACTTCTTTTAACTCACTTATTCTACTCATATACTCACTCCTAGCATTAAGTTAGAATCCTTTTCCTATTTATAAATGGTTACAGTATCATTAAATATTTC
>CAZXWU010000360.1:0-1727 GCA_964644495.1 uncultured Tissierella sp. | reverse complement strand
GTATTGGTTCTGGTGTTGGCTCTGGAACTGGTTCAGGTTCCGGAGTTGGTTCTGGCTCTGGAGTAGGCGCTGGTTCTTCTACTTCAACTTCAGTAATATAATCTACAGCTTCAGGTGTTATTACTTTAGCTTCTTTTACAGCTTCTACTAGTACATCTCTTATAGGGATATATGTGTCTACTATATTTCTAGCGTTACTGAAGTCGTACTTGTCTCCACCAGTAATAAGGAAATCATTTGTAACTACAGTGTAATAAGCTTCCATATCTAATGGAGTACCATCTTCTAAACTAATTGCTGTAATTCTATTCTCAAATTCTTTAGTTTTATCAAATTCAACTATAAGTCCCGCAAATTGTCCATTTCCAACATTTGGATTATTTATACCATGGTCTATAGCCTTCTTAACATCTGCTCCTGTCATTTCTAATGTTACTAATTGGTTATCAAAAGGCATAACTTCGTATAGATCTCCCATTGTGATAGTACCTTTTTCTAATGTTCTCCTAAGGCCTCCACCATTTTGGATAGCAATTTGTACTCCCATTTTGTCCTTCATAACTTCTGAAGACCATCTTCCTAATAATGTAACATTGTTTGTTCTGCTATCATGTTCAAAAGCTTCAGCTGCTTCCCCCAATACTTCACTTAATATAGGTTGTGCTGCTTCTCTAAACTCTTCAAATGCTACTAGTCCTTCTGGATCAGGTACAATATCTGCTGCCTTGCTAGCTAAATCATCAAATTTTGGTTCGATTCCAACTACCTTATTATCTTTATCTATTTCAATAGATAATATAGCTAAACCTCTACCATTTTTGTATCCTTGAACTATTGGAACCCCATTTACCTTTCCTGATACAGTTTGATGACTATGTCCTGAAATTACTCCGTCTATGCCTTCTACTTCTGCAAGTAATGCAGCATTCCCTGTAATTTCTTTGGTTTCTCTATCTTGATAAGAATCAAGGTGAGTTAACGCTATAATAACATCTGGTTTACCTTCTTCTGCTTTACCATCCAATAAAAACTCAACCCATTTTTTAGCATCTGCAACTGGATCATTAAACTTTAATCCTTTTACAGTTTCAGCCTTTGTTAATGTACTTGTATCAGGATGTGCAAATCCTAATAGTGCAATTTTTATATTTCCACTTTCAACTATCTTATAAGGTTTTGCCCAATCAACTGGCTCATTAGTCTCTTCTACTACAATGTTTGTAGCTAAAAAGTCAAATCCACCATCTTCTGCCCAACCTTCAATATGTTCTACACCCCAGTCAAATTCATGATTACCAACTGCAGATGCTACAACACCCATAGCCTTTAACATTTCACTTACTGGTTTTCCGTAAGTGAGATTTGATATGGCTGTACCTTGATATAAATCTCCACCTGTTACAAATAAAGTATTTGGATTGTTTTCTAAAAGTGTTTTAGAATAAGCAATCAATTTAGCCATACCAATATCTTTGCCTAAATCAGTTACATTACCATGGAAGTCGTTAATAGAAACGATTTCCACAGTGGTATTAGCCGCTTCCTCTGCAAAAGTCATTCTACTAGGTGCTATCATAATACCTAAAATTAAAGCAAATGATAGCATAATGCTTAATGCTCTTCTGTTTCTCAAATTCATAATTAAAATCCTCCCTTTATAGTGTATTAGTATCTATATACCCATTGTACTATATTTCATTACATTTATGTGTGAATATTCCAAAAAT
>CAZXWU010000359.1:0-1728 GCA_964644495.1 uncultured Tissierella sp. | reverse complement strand
AAGAATTAAGAATGAAGGATAAGTTGACGAATAATATCGGCTTAAAGGTTCTCTCCATTTTGCTTGCTACTATTCTTTGGCTTGTTATTACCAATGTAGAGGACCCTGTAGGAACTAAACAATTTGATAATGTTCCTGTTACAATATTGCATGAAGATGTGATTTCCGATTTGGGTAAGGTATATGACATTGTCCAAGGTGAGACTATTAGTTTTACTGTGGAGGCAAGAAGATCCATTAGGGAGGTCTTAAGATCTTCAGATTTTAGAGTTGAAGCTGACTTTAACGAGCTTTCTGATGTATATGCAGTTAAGATAGAGGTTACAAGCACTAGGTTTGAAGATGACGTAGTTGTAAAAGATATCAATGAACAGATGATGATTATAAGTCTTGAAGAGTTGGTTCAGGAAACATTCAAGGTTAATATAGTTCAAAAGGGAGATATAGCTGAGGAATATTTTGTAGGTGCTAAGACTGCAACTCCTAATATTATTACTGTATCCGGACCAAAGGCAAGAGTTGAAAGGATAAAGGAAGTTGTTGTAGAAATAGATGCTACTGGTGCATCTGCATCCTTTAATGCTATTGGACAACCAAAGATTATTGATGAAGAAGGTAAGGAGATGGATATCTCATATTTTGACTTCAATGAGAGTTATGTATCGGTAAGAATTGATCTTTATCGAACAAAAGAGGTAAACCTTCTAATTCAAGCTACTGGTAATCCAGCAGAAGGCTATGCAAGGACTAAGATCGAATATGAGCCCAAGAGTATTACTGTGGCTGGTAAGGATGAAGACCTACAAAGGTTTAGATACCTTCGAATTAATCATAAAATTGAAGGGGCCACAAGCAATATTGCTGAGGAGATAAACATTCAAAGCCAGCTACCAGAGGGAATAGTTTTAGTTGGTGAAGATCAAACAGCAGTAATTAATATTACAATAGAGAAAATGATCACTAAAGATATATTGGTTTGGCCAGGTGATGTTGATTTTAGAAATAAAACTTCAGTACTCAACGTGCAGGTATATACAAGCGGACCAATGACTGTTACTGTAACTGGTCCGGCGGCTGAACTGGAGAACATAACTAGAATGTCACTAAAGCCCTATGTTGATATAGCAGGTAAGGATCCCGGTTCTTATTCGGAAGTCCTTAAGTTTGATGATCTATATGAGCATAGTAAAGTATCTGCAAGTCCAGAAATTAGTTTTAATCTTATGCCAATTGGTTAACAGTATTAGAATTGGAGGTGTCTTATGGTACAAGCAAAGTTGACGGTCACAATCCCTACTGGTTTACATCTAAGACCAATAAGTGTACTATGTAGTCGATCTATTGACTTTCAATCATCGATCTCTATCAGAATGGGTAACAAAACGGTTAATGCGAAAAGTGTATTAGGTGTCTTATCCGCTGGTGTGAAGAATGGTGATGAGATTGAACTTATATGCGATGGTCCTGATGAAGATGAAGCTCTTGAAGTCTTAAGTAATATGATTAGAAATGGACTTGGTGACGAATTTATAAAAAGATAAAAATTCTTGTTGCCAAAGAAATACACCAATGATATAATGAGAGTCACTATTTAACCGGGATTTACATAAAATAGTGACTTTTTTTATATAAAGACACGTCACTGGTTTAAATTGCTACTTCACTAAAATCTTAAAGCTACATAGATTATCAATAAATAAATATATAGAAAGGGATGATTGCTTGGGA
>CAZXWU010000358.1:814-1731 GCA_964644495.1 uncultured Tissierella sp. | reverse complement strand
AGAGCATTTTAAAGAAATTATATAAAAGTTTACTCTTTGATGCTGAAAGAATTTAAAAATCATTGACATATATAAAACAGGTATGTTAGAATAAAATTATAATATTAAAGTATGTACATACCTAAAAAGGAGGGTAAGGTGAATAACAAAGTGAAACAAAATCATAAAAAGATGATTCATGGATATCTTCAGGAGTTTCGTGGCTATTATAGTGTAGATCAGATCTTTCGTATTTTGCTAGGAGTATCAGCTATAATATGGGCCAATATAAAGGAAGAGAATATTGGATATAACAGCCTACTCTCTGAGAGAATTCTAAATCATCCTGAAGATGGATATTTCATATTACGAGATGAAATTGATAGGTTGGAAAGAGGGCATTATAGATTTAATGGAAGCTTAAGAGGGATATTTGATAAAATTATTTTCTATAAAAACAAATCTGGAAAAGAAGATTTAAAACATATTTTTGAAGTCATAAATAGTTCAAAGTTTTCATCAGCAGATGATGTTAGAAGCTTTATCAATGAATTAGTAAGGACTGGTAACGGTGAATTGGATAATAATGATAGCCCTGAAAGTATAATTGATATCATTACAGGATTAGCAAATTTAAATAAGATAGGAAGTTTTGCTAATTATTGTTCAGGAAGTTCCTTACTTGCAGTAAAGATGTTTGAAAAGTTAAGGTCCCAGGGAATATACAAAGATGTATATTATTATGGAGAAGAAAAGGAACAAGTCAACTATATGGTATCAAAGCTACTGATGGTAGTAAACGAGATTGAGAGTTATGACATTGTAAATAAGGATGCTCTGGAATACAGTGGAAGATATGATCAAGGGGGATTTGATCTTGTAGTCTGTGATATACCTCAGAAGTGGAGATTAACTAGAGATATAGATCCAAAGGATCT
>CAZXWU010000358.1:0-804 GCA_964644495.1 uncultured Tissierella sp. | reverse complement strand
TAGATTTGTATATAATAAGTCTTCAAGAAGTAGTCAGGATTGGGCATTTATTCAAAATGTATTATATCACTTAAAGCCGGAAGGCAAAGGTATAGTTGTTGGAACTAAAGGAACCCTTGTTAGAAGTAATGACGATTATACAAGAAGATCTATCGTAGAAGAGGATTTTATAGAATGTGTTATAACTCTTCCTGATAACCTATATGAGAAGTCTAATATAGGAACAGAGATAATTATATTCAATAAATTTAAGGATAGAGATAGAAGGGATCGAGTCCTCTTTATAAATGCTAGTAAGGATGATGATAGGCTAAATAAGAATCAACACACGATTAGTCCAGGAGGAATATCTAAGATACTAGAATGCTATAGAACTGGATTTGAAGAAGAAGGATTTAGTAAATTTATAAGCTTGGAAAAAATGCAAGAATATAATTACAGATTAAATCCTATAGAATATTTGGAGTTTGATGTATTAAAAAACTCATTAACTAATTCAGTTTCACTAGGTGAGATTGCTGATGTAAGTAGTGGAGTTCAAATATCTAAAAAGGATATGGAAAAATTATCTGATGATCCTAGCCACTACTATCTAAATATTAAGGATATAAATGAAGGAAAGATAAGTTTTGAAGAAGATTCAATGCTGACATTTAAAAAAAAAGATTGGATAGGGAAATATGATATACAGCCAGAAGATATACTTCTTACAACTAAGGGCTGGGCGATTAAAGCTGCCGTAGTAGATGAAGATTTTAAACCTTCTTTTATAAGTGGAAATTTAACTAGAATACGAATTGACCA
>CAZXWU010000357.1:0-1743 GCA_964644495.1 uncultured Tissierella sp. | reverse complement strand
ATACCGTAAAGGTGTATGTCTTTGGGTTTACCTATCATCTTAATAGACCTATAAAGGTCTATGAGTTTCCATTTTATAAAGCTGAATATAAGCATACAACGTTTCCTCCTTTGAAAGTATCACAGACATCCTAAAGGAAAGTCTGTGATACTTTTTCATAATTTAGTCAACTCCAGGTATCTTCTTATATATCCATTCTATTATAACCCATGCAAAATCAATAATAAGCCACCCAATTATATTAATTAATAATACAATCCATAAATTCTTAGGGAATATTGACAAAGGTTTAGAAATTAAATCAATAGTATGGATAAGAGATAAAGGAACTACTTCTAGTATAGGGATAGCATCTATAATGTAATTAGAAAAGATAAAAAAGGGTTTGAAAATAGCTTCTAATATCATTTTAACCACCTAATCCTTTCGGTCCTCTATAAAGTTCAATAGAACCTGAAGGTTCTACACTGGCACCACTTTTACCCATAGGAATAAGATAAGTACCTCTAATCAAGAAGTAAGTCTTATTTATATTCCTTAAAACAAAGAAAATGGAGAAAAACCCATAAAATAAAAATTCCACTTTAGGTATAAGTTGACGTAGAAAACTAAAATCAACTAACTTTTGTTTCTTAAAAGTAGAATCTTGAATGTTAATATCACCAAAAAGGTCATCTATAGGGTGAGGTGTAATATCCTTGATAGATTCAAGGTCATCTATAGGGACTGGTACTTTACCCTTTAAAGAAGTAAACATTGAATCAAATTCATCCTTAAAAAAATCGGGGTTAGGGATGAAGACTCTAGACAAAAAACCCTCAAAAGTTTCCCAAAAAGAACCTAACCAATTTGTTATGAAACTAAAAGGTCCAGAATAATCAGGTATTTCAATTGGAGGGTCTTTAGGGATATCCTTAACAGCTTCTTTTATAGCTTCAATAATACCCTGTTCATTTACAGTAACTTCAGGCCATGATAGGGTAGGCCATTGAAATGCAGGATAGTCTTTTACACTGTCAACCCAAGCCTGAACGTCAACACCCGCAATAGCGTCAATTAAAGTCTGTACACTTGAACCTATATATTCATCTAAGCCATCTAAACTGTTTTGCCAAGGTAAAGGTAAAGTATCAGCTACAGAGACAGCTTGAGGTGGAGCATCTAAAGGTATATCCAAATTAGGAGATAAATTTAAACCAGCAACACGGTTTAATGCATTATCTAGAGTAGCAATGTAAGTTTTATTTTGACCAACATCAACTACACGCATAGACATTTTATTAAAACCGGAATTTTCTGTATCCCATTCAAACTGAAAAGTATATTTATAAGGTGAGTCACCACTATAAAACTGAAAAAAGGGAACTCCTGATAATTCGGAAGGATTCCCTACTCTTAAACCTAAAATGGAAGAAGTACCATGAGCATCAGTAAATGCATTAGATACCCAAGAACCGTTATAATAAAGAGCAACAACAAAATTTCTATTATACCAACCATTATAATAATCAGTAGAGGCTACACCAGAAACTAATTCATAACCATCACCTAAATCAAAAACAGAATAATGACCTTCATAAAATCCATAACTGCTGGAAAAGGCATAGGGTGAATCAGGACCTTCATATCTAACTGGATTATCAAAATAATCATAAGACAAACTTACTCTACCGTCACCTGCTTCTAGAGTAGGGAGCCCTTCTATAGGTGCTGTAGGGTCTACTGGTTTACTAAAAGTAGTAT
>CAZXWU010000356.1:0-1776 GCA_964644495.1 uncultured Tissierella sp. | reverse complement strand
AATATCAGAGTCAAGCAAATAATCTAGAATTCTATCTACTGCAAAAATATATGCTTTTCCCTTTGCTCTTCTTAACTCTTCAATACTATCTTTAACTGATGGTCCTGCTGCTACAACTATCGCAGGAATATCTGTATTGATCTTTTCTTTTATATCAACTATTCGGTTACTATCCTTGAGATATCTAGAGTTGAAAATCCCATTGATAATAAATCTCTTTCCAAATAACTCCTCTGTGTTTATATTTGTTTTTTCATTAATATAAGTCTCTCTAACTTCCTCTAAAAACCAATCATAGGTGTCTGCAAATAACTCCTTATATCCTGGATGATTAGATACGATTTGAGAGTCTAGATTCGTTATGTTTATCATTAGTCTTAGTGTTTGGCGAAAATCAAACTTATTAATTTCTTCAATAATTATATTCACTGTATTTTCTTCTATTATATCTGTAATGTCATAGTTATATAAGACATGTATGAATATATCAATGCTAGGTTCATATATTATAAGCATATCCTCTGTAGCCTTATTGTTCATTAACTTTCTGGCGAATACTCCTGAACCTAATCCAAATATACTGATAACTATATTCATATTGGTAAATGAATACTGCTTTATCCATTTTTCAGCTTCATTCTTAGGACTATAACTGCTGTTTAGACGATGTAAGGCATTATCCTTTTGTACAAGAAGATATTTCTCACCATCTAGCGCCTGTTCGGACTCTATTATTATTGATGGATTATATGTGTAATCTTTAAGATATTCGTCTAATTTTTTATATAATTCATTTTGATTTTGTTTTATACAAGCCATGTTTGATTTGAAATAATCCATACATATTTTCTCCTGTCTGATTTTATAACTATATATCTCAAATACTTTTCTTAAGTAAAGGTATCAGGTCAAAATAAAGTACATCAGAAAACAATATAGTATCTCCACTTTCAATTGCGTTCATAGCCTTTGAAAGAATATCATTAAGCTTCTGTTCTTCAATATGTAAATCATCTTTTCCTATCTGTGAATTTAATATTCCATTTGTTGTTTGTATTAATAGGGCAAGAGCACTCTCAAGCATCTCATAACCCTCTTTGTTTTTTTGCTGATAAAATAATGCTATGTTATTTTCAATGGCCTTTGAAGCATCTATAATCATTTCTTTCTGTGATATTGTACTCATTATGCCTCCTAAAAAAATTGAGGCTGACATTAAGCCAGCCCCAATATAAGTTAATAAATATTTACTGTAATAATGCCAGAACACCTTGTGTAGATTGATTAGCTTGTGCAAGCATTGACTGTGCTGCTTGTTGAAGTATGGTATCCTTAGCAAACTTAACCATCTCATCTGCCATATCAACGTCACGAATACGAGCCTCTGCAGCCTGAAGATTCTCAGCAGTATTATCTGCATTAGCAATAGTATGCTCTAGTCTGTTCTGAACAGCACCTAGTGAAGATCTTTCTGTGGATACTTTGGTAATTGCATTATTAATTATCGTAATCGCTGAAGTTGCAGCACCATACGAAGCTACACCGATATTATTCAGTCCAGAAAATGCAGTTGCTTTCATATTGGAAATTGTTAAGCTGATTTTCTGTCCACTATTGGCTCCAACCTGGAAGTTCAAAGCATCGGCACTATATGTGCCTGTCATAAGGGTTTTTGTGTTGAACTGAGTCTGGTCTGCGATACGGTCAATCTCTGAATACAGCTGATTTAGCTCAGCCTTAATAGCGGTACGGTCATCAGTAGCATTGGTATCATTA
>CAZXWU010000355.1:0-1805 GCA_964644495.1 uncultured Tissierella sp. | reverse complement strand
TTTTAAATACTGTTATGATAGCAGTTTTGGGTACATTAATATTACTTAGTATATTTGCATTGGTTGTGTTAGTAAGTCGATCGTTGATTGATATTTATTATAAAATACAAGAATGGAGAGAAAGATAAAATGAGTGATATTAAGAAAACTATACCAGATTATCCTGGAAATAGTATAAAAGAGAAGAAGGTTGAGTCAGTAGTCAAGACACCGGTTAAGAGAAAGAAACAATCTTTTGGTCGTAAATTGACAGAAAACTTTGTTGAGGAAGATAAAAACACGGTTAAAGATCACCTACTATATGACGTATTGATTCCTGCAGCTAAGAATACATTATCAGACATGATTAAAGGTGGAGTCGACATGATATTATTCGGTGAGACATCTAGAAACACATCTAACACAATTCGAAATAAGAATAGAAGTTATGTTAGTTATGGTGCATATTACGATGATCCAAGAGGTAGACAAAGAAATCAAATAAGTCCTAGATCACGCGCCACACATAGTTTTGATGATATTGTGCTGGGTACTAGAAGTGAAGCTGAGGAAGTTTTATCACATATGGTCGATTTCATCATTGATTATGGACAAGTAACTGTGGCTGATATGTATGATTTGGTAGGAGTTACAAGCGATTATACCGATAATAAATGGGGATGGGTGGATCTTTCACGAGCTGTGGTTTCACCCGTACGAGGTGGCTTCATTATTCAGCTACCTAGAACACAACAGTTATAGGAGGATCTAATGCCATTATTTGATATACGATATTTCGATGGACAGTATACCCTACACGATCTTTCTAGACGAAGTATATTTGAATTATTATTTTTTATGGGTGAAGATACACCAGATTTAAATACTGACAGACTTGATATTCAGGAAGGAATCATTGAATTTGTTAAGAAGTGTAACGATCTTGGTGGAGTTTATATTCAGACAGACATGGGTGTTAGATTAATGAAACCCGGAATGACTGTTAACAAAATTGGTATATTTTATTCATTACAACAAAAAGGAGAAATAAAAAATGAGTATGATTATTGAGAGTGTAGTACATAGTAGGTTGAACATTCCCGAGGAAGCTATCAAAGCTGTATTAAAGTCAGAATACAGTGCTAATTTATGTAACCCATATACTATCGAGGAGTTATATGTGGTATGGAGCTCTAAGACTTTAGCTAATTGGAAAGCTCTCGTAGCAACCACAAGAGCTAACGATGGAATGTATTTTGAAGTTACACGCAATGGCGCATATAGTGAAATTTATATTGACACATACATAAAGATTAATAATGAAACACAAAAGGAGAAACTATAATGAAAAAAGTAGATTTATTAGGAAAAGTTAAAAATACAAAATTAGGAATTAAAGCAGCTAAACATGCACCTGAACTTATGATGGGTGCTGGTGTTATCGGTTTCGGTGCAACAGTCTTCATGGCTAGTCGTGCAACTCTTAAATTGGGTGATATTATCGGTGAGACAGCTGTAACTATTGACGCGATTAATGACACTGCAGAAAATCGTCCAGAAGAATACAGTATGGAAGATCGACGTAAAGATCTAACAATCTTATATTCACAAACAGGTATTAAAGTTGCTAAGTTATATTTACCAACAGTCATCACAGGTGCCGCATCAGTAGGTCTTTTAATTGGATCACACAACATCTTAAAGGGTCGTAACGTCGCTCTAATGGCCGCATATAAGGCTGTAGACGAAGGTTTCAAAGAGTATCGTGAACGTGTAGTAGCCGACTTAGGTGAAGAGCAGGATTATATCTTCCGTCATGGTTTAAT
>CAZXWU010000354.1:0-1807 GCA_964644495.1 uncultured Tissierella sp. | reverse complement strand
CATCTATTAAAATCTCATTCAGCATGGCTTATGTTTATATATCCAAGATTAGCACTTGCAAGAGATTTGTTAAATGAAGATGGAACTAAATTATATCCAAATGGGAGAACAAAATTTGTAAATGATGGCTGGACATGGAAATGCAGCAGAGAAAAAGTTGAATGGGGAATTAATAATGGTTTTATAGTTATTGACTAGATGGTATAATACTTATAATAAGGCAATTATAAATAGTATTTTATTGTATTCTATTGTGACATGAATAAATTAGTTATATAATATATGGTATAATTATACAGACATAATAATGAACATACATAAAGAAAGTAGAATATAGAACATATGATAAAACTAAAGAAAAAGATTCGGTTTTTCCTTAAGAAAATTAAATCAAATACGCCTATAATGATTATTTCCACAGTTTTTTTAGTGGTGATATTAGCAAGCCTATATTTAAGATTTATCTGGAATAAGTATCAGATCCTGGCTAAATCAGAGTCATTGCAGCTTGCACAATCGGTGGAATCACTTTTACATACAGAACATATTGAAGCTATAGTATCCAAAGATAGTGAAGTTAAAAGCATAGACGAGCAACTTCTTGAAGAATCTTTGGTTAGCTTAGTGAATTCAACATCTTCTATTTATTATGCTTATGTTTTAAAGCAAGTAGATGGGGACGTTTTTGTAATTTCAGATTCAATCACAGAAGACTCATCTACTTCTGTCCAAGATAAAATAATATTTGAAGAAACGACTGATATTAACCTAGTACCTTTTGAGACAGGTCAAAGTGTAAGTACCGGTTCAACTTCCGCCAACCATGGAGAATGGGTTAGGGCTCTTGTTCCTATATATGATAGTGAAGAAGAAAATGTTATTGCCGTTTTAGGATTAAATTATTCTGCTGATGAATGGAACGCGGCCTTATGGAAAAAGATGACTCCTGATATTATAATTTTATCCTTTATTACGCTGCTTGTTTTTACAATATTTGGGATCCGTCACAAACATTCAAATCTTGTTGAAAGTGAGCGTAGCAAATCAGTGCTTTTATCACTTTTACCTGGTATGTATTATCGCTGTAAAAATGATGAATACTGGACCATGGTATTTGTTTCGGAAGGTAGCCAGGAGCTTACAGGATATACACTAGAAGACTTTCTTGAGAATCAAGCTATTACATATAATAAGATTCTTTCACCTGAATATTATGAGCAAATTCGTGCTGAATGGAAAAGAGTCTTAATGCAGGGTAAAAATTATCGTGACGAATATGAAATTATAACAAAAACCAAACAACGTAAATGGGTGATGGAACTTGGCAAGGGTATCTATGACGATGAAGGTAATGTACAAGCCCTAGAGGGTATTATAATGGACATAACTGACCGCAAGATGAATGAATACCAAATTGAAGATTTAAAGGGGCATGATTTGCTTACTGGATTATATAACCGTAATTATATGGAACAAGAAATAATAAGATTAGATAAACAAAACTTCTTACCATTATCCATTGCTATTTGTGATATTGATGGACTGCGTATGGTAAATGATGCATATGGACGTGAAGAAGGGGACAAACTCATTGTTAAAACTTCAAAGCTAATACAAAGTTGTCTAAGTGGCGAATATGTACTAGGACACTTGGGTGGTGGTGAGTTTGTTATTTATTTACCTAATATGGATAGCCATAATGTCCATATATTAAAAACAGATATTAAAAAGAAAATAGAAAGATACAATCAGTCAGTTGATAACGGTCTATATACAATTAGTATTTCCATTGGATATGCTACAAAAG
>CAZXWU010000353.1:0-1808 GCA_964644495.1 uncultured Tissierella sp. | reverse complement strand
GCGGTAAGTGAAACTTCTCGTGTGCCGTAGGGTCACCTGGTCTGAGTTAACTACTTGGGTAACGCTTGGGATAGGATGTCGAAGCTAGGTGCACGGATACATATGGAAGCAGTGGTTAAATTAACCACTGCTTCTTTTTTATGACCTATATTCAATTTTTAATGCATTTTTTATTTGTCTACTTTTCACTGGTCACATTTATCCCCTTGGATTATAGTCAGACAAATCCCTTAGTTTTTTATATAGTTCTTCCTCTTCTTGTGAAAGTGTTGGCGGATTTACTATGTTTATTTCAATATATAAATCCCCTACATTATCCTTCATATCCCTATATCCTCTTTTAGGTATACGAATCTTTTTCCCGGCTTCTATACCCTCCGGTATGTTTACCTTGATTTTTCCATCCAAAGTATCCACCACTATCCTCGTTCCCAGGCCAGCTTCCCATGGTAAAAGATCTACTTTACTTATAATGTCTAATCCATCTAATCTATATCTATCATTTGGAATAAAAGCTATTTTAAATAATATATCTCCTGATATTCCCCATTTTTCGCCCTTAACTCTCAATTTTTTCCCGGGCAATATTCCCTTTGGTATCTTTACTTGTATATTTTTAGTCTGTCCTCCCAAACTAATACTTACTTCTTTAGTCCCACCATTATATCCTTCTTCAAGTCTTATATTTAGGTCTAATTCATAGGATTGTCTGGCTGAACTAGGGCCTCTACCACCCCTTCTAGCTGAGGATCCAAAGATATCTTTTATATTAAATCCTGAATTTCCTGATGAGCCTCCCCCTCCAAAGAACATATTAAAGAAGTCACTAAAGTCACCATCTCCCGATGTTGTATAAGTATAAGAATTACCAAATCCATATTGGGACGGATCAAAATTTTGTCCACCAGAGAAATTATAGCTACTACCAAAAGTATCATATTGCTGTTTTTTCTTTTCATCACCTAAGACTTCATAGGCCTCATTTAACTCTTTAAACTTGTCTTGGGCATTTTTATCATCTGGATGCAAATCAGGATGGTACTTCTTAGCTAGTCTTCTATATGATTTTTTTATATCATCTTTACTGGCACTCTTATCTACTTCTAGTATTTTATAATAATCTTTATATTCCAAAACTAATCTCTCCTTTAAAAAATCAAATCTATCATCTTATGGATTTGACCTTTCCTGACCTTATTATATTATAACTCTAATTGAAAATCTTATCAAGGGATGATAGCTACACCATCTCTATTCCTTGGGATGATTAGATTTTCTAGCTATGACTGCCCTAGAAACAGAATAAGATGCATATCTCCTTTAAAATATGGAGACCATGCATCTAAATGTACATAGAGGTACATAGAGTTTATTTGAATTGATTGTTAGTTCGGTTGACTACTTTCAGTTGACTACTTTCTATTGATTATATATACCTTCACTTCTATAATATTCGTTGATAAGCAAATCTAATTCTTTACTAATCTTCAATACTTTCTTGGGATCCATTTCTTCCTTAGCCATCATCTCGTCTAGATCTTTCTTTAGCTTATCTATTTTGTCCATCATAAGCTTTCCTCCTCCTAAGTGCAAATAACTGGGTAGGGTTTTATATAATAAAAATACCCACTTCTATATATTTTATGCAATGTTTCTTTATCACAGTAAAGTCTGCTAAGATACCATCGAACAATATCTATTCTACTAGAAAATATATATAAATCAATATCAATAATAATTAGCAATTGCATATAAATATATTTACTATTTGGCAGACAGCAGGATGAAAAAACCCCCATAATATGGGG
>CAZXWU010000352.1:0-1813 GCA_964644495.1 uncultured Tissierella sp. | reverse complement strand
TAAGTGATTTAAGTGATTATTCATTATATAGTAAGGTAAATGTTCATAGTAAAACAATTACAAAACTTACTGATAAGTTCAAATTAAGAGTATGGATAGATGAAGATACAGATGCATCTAATTGGGATAACAATACAAAACTTGAATATAAATTTAAAATAGGAGTAAATGGAGGAGAAAACTTTTTAACTGGTTTAACTAAGACAATCGCAGATAATAGTGTTTTAGATAATACTTCAAGTACATATGTAGCATCATCAACAGGAATAAATTTTGCAGAAGCACCATCTGATACAAATGGAAAAGGAATATATCAAAGAGCAGGAACAGGAACAAATGGAGAATATCCAGTATATTACTATAGAGGAGAAGTAGATAATAATAACGTTGCATTTAATGACTTTTGCTGGAAAATAGTAAGAACAACAGAAACAGGAGGAATAAAACTAATATATAATGGTACATATGATGGAGATTGTAACAATACAGGAAGTGCCACAGCAATAGGAGGAAGTGCGTTTAATGATCCTTCTGCAATGCAACAAGCCGGTTCAAATAACGAAAATAGTGATGTTTCAGTAACAACATTAGAAAAACAAGGTGAAGAAGAGAATGTTCAATCAAGACAAATTTTTTCTACTGCTCCGTCATCACCAGTTAGTCCTGCAGATGTAGGGTATATGTACGGAACAAGATACACAAATTATGAAGTAAATATGTCAGGTAATACAAATACAATCATATATGGAAATGATGTAACATACTCAAGTGGGACCTATACCTTAAAAGATACAATAACAAGTACAAGTTATAGTGCAGATTATGGGACAATTGGAAACAACCATCATTACACATGTTTTAACGACTCAAGTTCATGTTCAGAAGTATATTATATATATTTAAGTAGGAGTGGGTATGTATATTCATTAAAACTAACTGGTGGAGTAAATATAGATGAAGCATTAAATCAAATGTTAACAAATAGTAGTAATGCAAATGATTCAACTATAAAATCATATATAGATAATTGGTATTCAGAAAATATGAACTCAAAAACATCTTTATTAGAAGATACTATTTGGTGTAACGATAGAACAATTTATAATATAGGAGGCTTTAATAAAGATAATAATGCTGATGTAACGGGATTAGATTGGGGTGAAGAATATTATAATAGATATCTATTATTTAAGATCTATAAAAATAGAGATGCTTTTGGTACAGGAAAAGTAATCAATCCAAGTGTAAAGTGTACAAGTAAAAATGATAGTTTTACAGTAGGAACAAAAGGAAATGGAAAATTAACATATCCAGTAGGATTATTAACAGGAGAAGAAGCAATCCTAGCAGGGCATGGACTTCCTGGATATAGTGAAAATAGTTATTTAACAACAGGAGACTATTACTGGCTGTCTTCGCCTAATGCCTTCGATGGCGGTGGCGCTGGCGTCTCGGGCGTGAGTTCCGTTGGCCGCCTGGGTGGCGACTTTGCTAACGGTGTTGACGGCGTCCGTCCCTCAATTTCACTAAAACCTGGGACAACTCCATCTGGAGGAGATGGAACAGTAGATAATCCATATTTGGTAGAAACAGAATATAAAGAACCTTTGGGACCTCCGGCTTAATATGTCCCGAACTCATCTTCTTTTGAAGATGACATTGCTCCCGCGAGAAACCCTTCGAGCGGGGGAAATTTTTGTTATTATTTGAACTCTTGGTTGAGTGGTGTTTGTTTTTTAATAGACTCTTTACAAATTTAAATAGTTTTGTTAAAATATATGTGTAATTCGTTGAGGGAGACAAGTAATAGAAT
>CAZXWU010000351.1:0-1831 GCA_964644495.1 uncultured Tissierella sp. | reverse complement strand
CTAACTCCAATACTGAAAGTAGGTCCGACAGCTATATCTTTAATGTTGCCTTGAAGTCTATCTGGAACTTTCATCATGTCAAGTCCAGGTTCTATATTTCTTTGAGTTGTCTCGGAGAAGGATAAGTCAATTGGTTTAAAGACTGGACCAATAATAACAGTGACAAATATAGCTATAAAGAGTATCAATGCCATCATGGATATCTTGTTATCTCTATAAGTATTGATTACAGTTCTTAAAGGACTTTGAATATCTTCCTCATGGAAAATATCTTCTTTCATTTTCCTTCCACCAAAGAGATTTGCAAAAAGAAGGTATAGAGAACTTCTTTTTTTATTATTTTTGTTATCAGGTTTATTTTTTGAGCTCATGTCTAATACCTCCCTTTCTATCTATTTACTCTGACACGAGGATCTACGATACCATAACTGATATCAGAGATTAAGTTTCCTGCTAATGCAATTACTATATACAGCATTTGAATAGCTATTGCCACATTGTAGTCATGGTTTTGTAGAGCGTCTATATAGAACTTACCCATACCAGGCAAGTTAAACATACTTTCAACTACAAGGGAACCAGTAACTACTCTCATAAGCCAATTGATGATCAATGTAACTATAGGAAGCAAAGCATTTCTCCAAGCATGGGAAAGAATAACCACTCTTTCCTTTAATCCCTTTGCTCTAGCAGTTTTTACATAATCCATACTAAGAGCATCAATCATAGCTGCACGAACATATCTAGTAAGTCCAGCAAGTGCACCTACGGTCATTACTCCAAGTGGTAATGCTAGATGCCATACCTTGTCCTTAAACACTTCCCATGCTGTTCCTGAAAAGTTAGGTGTAGCCATACCACTAACAGGGAACCAACCAAGGGTGACCGCAAATAGATAAATAAATAATAGTGCTGTAATGAATACAGGTAGACTATAACCTATTATACTGGTAACTTGTACAAATTTGTCGAAGAAGGAATTCTTCTTAACTGCGGTGGCTATCCCTAAAGGAATGGTGATTCCAAGAGCTAATGTTACAGAGAAGGCATTAATGAAGATAGTATTTTTCAAAGGAGTCACTATTACATCTCTAACTGGTCTCTTAAATACAGTAGACATTCCAAAATCTCCCTGAACCATATTGGTTATCCATTTTGCATATCTAATAGGCATTGGATCATCTAAACCCATAATCCTACGGGTCTGTTCGTATCTGTATTGGTATTCTTCAGGCTCTAATATGTCCCTTAACGGCTCTAATTCTGCCCTTGCAGGATCTCCAGGCACTAAATTAAATAGGAAAAAGAGGACTAGAGACATTACGAAGAATACTAAAAATATATATATAATTCTCTTAAATATGTATTTAATCATATTCTTACCTACCTTAGTCTAATTTATTTGAGTATGCAAAATTGCTATATAATATTTAAATTAGATTAATACACTAATCTATAAAAGCAAATCATTTTTAACGTAAAATAGGGCATTTACATACCCTATTTTACATCATATTTTATATTATATTATCTATAATCTACTCTGTTACATATGAGTATAGAAGTGCTTTATCTATACGAATAAGTGGATTATTATTGTAATCTTGTAGCTTATCAGCAAAGAAGTCATGATAAATGTTTGAATATAATGGTAAATCTGGTAATAATTCATTCCATTTAGCTATATAATCAACAAATTTTTCCTTGAATCCATCTCTATCTTCTGCATCAGTAAGTGCTATTGATTTAGCAAGGTTTTCTAACTCTTCATCTATAAGATAGTTTTGGTTCATTCCTTGTGCAATCTGAACTGGGTCAGTTGTATAAGTTG
>CAZXWU010000350.1:0-1839 GCA_964644495.1 uncultured Tissierella sp. | reverse complement strand
GAGAAGCTTGATGATGTTCAAAGAGAGGCAATACTGGAGAGTATGGGGCTGAGAGACCCTCTTCACAAGCAATTATTTGACTTCTATAAGCAATTATTAGGGGGTGACCTTGGTAAGTCAATTATTTATAGACCAAGGGTAGATATATCAACGATCTTAATGGATAAAATACCATACTCCTTAAAGTTTGGATTAGGGGCCATGGTCCTATCACTTGCTATAGGCTTGCCTTTGGGGATATCAATGGCCTTAAACTATAGAGGCTTTTGGGATAAAATAGGGACTGCATACATAATTTTAATCAATGCAGTTCCTGCAGCAATATACTATTTATTTCTCCAAGTTTATGTAACTGGGGTCCTAAAGATTCCTATGCTATATTCTGAGACTAATCCCATATCATGGATATTACCAACAATATCTATGTCTTTAGGTGGTATGGCATCCTATGCTATGTGGATGCGTAGATATATGCTAGATGAAATAAATAAGGACTATGTCAAATTAGCCAGGGCAAAAGGGTTAACAAACAAGAAAATAATGATATCCCATGTAATGAGAAATGCCTTTGTGCCTATGGCTCAGTACCTACCTAGTGCAATTCTATTTACCATAGCAGGGTCCATATACATCGAATCCTTGTACTCCATACCTGGTATGGGTGGACTCTTGGTTACAGCTATTCAAAGGCAGGATAATACATTGGTCCAGGCCTTAGTACTTATATATTCTTCTATAGGTATTATAGGGCTATTTTTGGGTGATATATTTATGGCCATATTAGATCCAAGAATTAAACTGGGAAAAAAGGTAGGTGCTAGATAATGGGCAACAGAAAAATAGGAAAATTTACTGACAATCTAAATCAATCCATGTTTAGATTTGCTACATATAGTGAAGATCGTGCTATGAAGGGTGGATACTCTAATTATTCATATTGGGGTTCAACATTTAAAGTGTTTTCACAAAACAAAGTAGCATTATTTTTATTGTTTGTCATCTTTATTATACTTACTTTTACTATAATACAGCCATATTTACCTAATCAAAAATCTCCAACGGAAATATCAATCAATCCAGAAACTAGGATGCAATATATAAATCATCCTCCAAATGAAGAGTTTATTTTTGGAACAAATTCCATTGGCCAAGATCTTTGGGCTAGAATATGGAGTGGAACCCGTACCTCCTTATTTATAGGGATATTGGTAGGTATATGGGAGGCAATTATAGGAATTATAGTAGGAGCTCTTTGGGGCTATGTTCGAAGATTAGATAGATTAATTACTGAGATTTATAATGTCATCAACAATATACCTACTACCATTGTTTTGGTCTTGTTGACATATATATTAAGGCCTAGTATCGGAACAATGATATTTGCCATGTGTGCAACAGGTTGGATAGGCATGGCAAGGTTTGTAAGAAACCAAATAGTAATCATCAGGGATAGAGAATACAATCTAGCATCTAGAACCCTAGGCACTCCAACTAGGAGGATAATATCTAAAAACTTGCTTCCATATTTAGTATCAGTTATTATGCTTAGACTAGCATTGGCTATACCTGCTGCTATAGGCTCAGAGGTATTCCTTACATATATTGGATTGGGCCTACCTGTAAGCATTCCATCTTTGGGTAATTTAATCAATGAAGGAAGATTGGTGATGATGAACTCTAGCCTAAGATATCAGTTAATATTTCCTACAATAATATTATCCATTATAACAATATCTTTTTATGTAATTGGAAATGTATTTGCTGATGCAGCAGATCCTAGAAATCATGTGTAGAGGTGAGACTATGAAGGAAAACAATATAATATTATCTACTGAAGAT
>CAZXWU010000349.1:0-1874 GCA_964644495.1 uncultured Tissierella sp. | reverse complement strand
CCTATAGGGACTAAATTTGGCAAATTGACTGTTATTGAAGATTTAGGATACAAACCTCAATTTCCTGGTAGCACTCATAATCGTAGATGGTATAAATGTTTATCTCTACAAGGAAGCTATACTAGAAGGGGATTCTATTGAGATAAAACTTGCCAAGATTGCCTCTGACCTAGCAGATAAGGATTTTGATGTAGATGGATTGAAGTTATAGTAATTTTAATATCTCTTTAGCAAAAATAATAGGCAGTAATTAGTTTTCTTTTAATTGTAACTGAGAAAACTAATTACTGCCCTTTATGTATCTTTATAGGTTTTAAAGTTTTATCTGATCTATATCACCTGTTTCTAGAAAGCCTATAATATGCTATCATTATAGGTGGTTTAAAAATAATATAATGTAAAACTTTTAGAGGTGATCTTATTGGAAGAAAAAAATAATTTAAATTATTATCGTAATCAGACTATTAAGTTGACCATACCAGTATTTTTGGAGCTACTCATAAGTAGTCTCTTTGGAATGGTAGATATGATGATGGTTGGTAATAGTGGAGTGCCTAGTATTGCTACACCGTCTATTGCTGCCACTGGAATAACAAATCAAGTAATATTTATAGGTATAGCCATGGCTCAAGCCATGAGTACCGGTGGTACTGCAATGATATCCAGATACTGTGGGGCAAAAGAACCAGAAAAAATACCCAATATAGTTAAACATCTGCTTATCCTTATGATAATAATACTGATTGTTCCCTTTGTTGCAATCAATCAACTAATGCCTGAACGTATAATGGGCTTTATCGGTGCAGAACAGGAAACTATCAGCATAGGACTTAACTATTTTAGGATAGTAATAGTAGGCTTCATTTTCCAATCCCTTAATCTGGCAATATTTGCATCTATGAGGGGAACAGGTGATACTAGGACTCCAATGATTATAAATATAGCTGTTAACCTATTAAATGTAGTTGGTAACTATATCTTAATATTTGGTAAACTTGGATTGCCAGCAATGGGGGTTACTGGTGCAGGACTATCTACTTCCTTGTCCCATGTGGTAGCCTTTGTCATATTAGTTATAATGCTATTAAATAAAAACCATATAGTTAGATTGGATATAGCTAAAGGTTTTAAATTTAATAAACCTATCATGCAAAATCTCTTCAAAGTAGGGGGACCTGCCGCCTTGGAACAAGTAGGGTTTAGGCTAGGAGTTGTAATGTTTATAAAAATAGTATCTGGTCTTGGAACTGTAGCATATGCTACACATCAAATTGCTTCAAATATTATAGGTCTATCTTTTGCACCTGGTCAAGCCTTTGGTATAGCTGCATCTACCTTAGTAGGTAAATCTCTTGGTCAAGAAAGAGTAGATAGGGCAGATAGATTTATTAAGGAAACCAATAGATTAGCACTACTATCTTCTGCATTTTTCGGTCTCTTATTTTTCTTCTTTGGTACAACACTGGTTGGACTATATACAAAAGATTTACAAGTTATCGAGTCATCTGGAAGTATTATGAAGATAATAGCTCTTATTCAGCCCTTTCAAGCATCAGCCTTCGCTCTCTCAGGTGGTCTAAGGGGTGCAGGAGATACTGTATCTACCCTCATCGTCACTGTTATAGGAGTCTTTGTTATAAGGCTTAGTATAGCCTATGTGCTGATCAATATAGTAGGATTAGGGGTCATAGGTGCATGGATTGCTATGTTATCTGATCAAATAATTAGATGGATAGGTATAAGTATCCGATATAGAACTGGCAAATGGAAACATATTAAATTAAGCTAGATATATCTTAACAAAAGACCTTATAATGGTTAAATTCCATTATAAGGTCTTTTGCTGATATTATATTAAAATATATTCCTATATC
>CAZXWU010000348.1:0-1875 GCA_964644495.1 uncultured Tissierella sp. | reverse complement strand
AAGTAAAAGAGAAGCTATACTACTTGACCCTATGCTTGCAACAGGTGGTTCTGCAGTGGCTGCAATTCAATTTTTAAAAGATAGAGGTGCTGGTCATATTAAATTAGTCAATCTTATAGCTGCACCAGAGGGAATAGAAGCAGTAACAAGTGCTCACCCAGATGTGGACATCTATGTAGCCAGTGTAGATGAAAAATTAAATGAACATGCCTACATAATTCCAGGACTTGGTGATGCAGGAGATAGATTATTTGGAACCAAATAATAGGTGGAGATAACTCCACCTTCTTTTCTATAATATTAATTACATAATTGCTAATTGCACAGAGCATGTATAAAGGGAGGCTTAAAAGTGAAAAAGATAACTTCTCTTAGAAAAGGTATTATGGTATTGAAAAGATTAGCTGGGGAACCTTATGAAATGTCAGCTATTGAGTTAAGTAATGACTTGAAGTTAAATAGGAGCACTATCCATAGAATATTAAATAACTTAATAGAAGAAGGACTAGTAGAGCAAAATTCAAATAACAAAAAATATAGGCTAGGAGAGGCAATTAATGAAATTGGCCTAGGCTATATTAATTTTCAAAACCGTTGTACAGAATAGAGGACTAATTTAAACTATTTAATTATTATAAAAATAATGTGATGTTTATGAAGAATTAAAGGAGAGAATAGCATATGGAAGAATATCTTATACCATTTATTACTGCAACTTTTATATCCCTTGTAATGACACCTATTACTAAGAAAATTGCATATAAGTTAAAGGCCATAGATATACCCAAAGATGAAAGAAGGGTGCACAAAAAGCCTATTCCTCTCCTAGGGGGATTGGCAATATATATTGCTACAATTATTGCAATGGTTATATTTTTACCATTAGATAAAACTACCTTTTCAATAATTGTAGGAAGTAGCATTATAGTTATTTCAGGGATCATAGATGATACAAAAGATTTAAGCCCTAAAATGAAGTTATTGTTTCAAATAATTGCTGCAATAATTTTGATTATAGGGGATGTTAAAATAGAATTTATTACAAATCCCTTTAAAGGCGGTTTAGTTTATCTAAAAGGATTTTCTATACTACTTACCATATTTTGGGTAGTGGGTATTACAAATACAGTTAATTTAATAGATGGTTTAGATGGACTAGCTGCTGGGGTATCATTAATTGCTAGTATGTCACTATTTTTTGTTGCAAGTAGATTTGAATACGTACCAATTATGATTATGTCACTTGTACTTGCTGGTTCTTGCTTAGGATTTTTACCTTATAATTTTAATCCAGCAAAGATATTTATGGGAGATACAGGAGCTCTATTTTTAGGATTTATGTTAGCTGTCATATCTATCGAAGGAGTAATGAAGAGTGTTGCTACCATAGCAATAGTAGTGCCAATAATAATATTAGGCCTACCTATATTTGACACAACATTTGCTATATTTAGAAGACTGTTAAATGGAAGACCTATAATGGAAGCAGATAAAGGGCATCTTCATCACAAACTTCTTCAGAGAGGCTTAAGCCAAAGGCAAACAGTTCTTATATTGTATGCGATAAGTGGAGTATTTGGGTTTTCTGCAGTTCTTATAGCTAAGGCTAATAGTAAACAAGCTGTAACCATAGCAGGAATAATAATAATACTAACTATATTATTTGCTAGAAGATTAGGTCTTGTAGATAAGAGAAAAAGTGAAGATAGAGAAGAAAAATAGGAGGTTTTATAATGAAGGTTTTAACAGTATTTGGCACAAGACCAGAAGCTATTAAAATGGCGCCAATTGTGAAAACTATGGAACAATATGAAGGAATAGAAAACATAGTATGTGTTACTGCTCAACATAGGCAGATGTTAGATCAAGTATTAA
>CAZXWU010000347.1:0-1877 GCA_964644495.1 uncultured Tissierella sp. | reverse complement strand
CCATACTTTTCTTCTAAGTTGCGTATCAATACTTCATATAAGTCAACCTGATTACGCGAGATTTGAGAGAGTTTCATACGAACACCAAACACCTTCTCAACTTCGTTTAACATATCTACTGCATTGTCTTCGACTCTCTGGGGGTCACTTTGAATAACTGTTTCCCAAATCTCTTTCCCTCTCTCAGCCAGCTCTTCATACGTAAACTGAGTACCTCTTAACTGTGTACTAGTCACTTCGTTATGAGTGGGCGTAACGTTCTCCTTACTTGCAGATATCTCTATTGCTTTCGCTATTTCGTCTACTACGGTCTGATAGTCAAACCTAATCTTTGTTGGCAGGAAACGGAATCGAGTGCCTGCTTCAACATTCGGAGTATCCCTAGTGTACAGCACTCTCTCCGCCGCTCCGTCGTCAGAATATTCTATGGCTATATATCCAATTAAGTCCACCATGCCATTAATAATCTTGTGAGCTCGCTTAGGTAAAGTCGAACTAACTTTCTGATAAGACTCTTCGCCTTTTTCCTCATCGCCGACCGTCATTATCTTTGCATGAGATGTGAAAACAATACCGTAACCAAGATTTGATATTTTTCTTAGTTGCGTAGCAAATTCTTCACTGGCTTCTGTGTAGCCCTGTCCCCAAGGAATATCGCCAAGAGCATTAACGCCGTTTCTGTTACAAACGTACTCAACACATAAGTCCCAAGCGATATCAGCCGTATCTATGACGACAGTCTTGAATTTCTCCCTAACTGCGTCTCTGCGAAGCTGATTCGTTACCGACTGGAGATCAGTCCACTTGGTAATATCTTGGGCGAATACCTTCGGAAGGGCTTGATACCCTTTTTCGAGAGCCAATAACAAAGCGTTGGGAATTTGCGTTGCGAAGGTGGTTTTACCGACTTTCAATTATGTTATCGTAGGGATTTTTATTCCTACTTCTTATGATTACTCATAAGTTCAGCATAACTTTTAATCCATTGCGGATTGACAGTCTCTTGGAACTTTTATTCAAACAGTTTAACCACTTCTGTATAGTGTTGATATTTACGCTCAAGTCTTAGAGAATTTGGCGTATATAATATATGGTAAATCTTTCTTGACATAACCGATGAATATTGGAAATAGTATAATGGAGTGCCAGACGGTTTAATTTGAACTTGTATTTTTGGTCGTGTAATACCATAACGTTCAAATACATCTAATATCCATTCTAAAATTTCTTCGGTGGCAGACGCAATTTGAAACCTAATATTGCCTTGCCCGCGACCGTTACTATTTTTGATAAGACTAATTGACCCGTCTCCATCGAAATATCCACGTACATAGTCGATATGGTATTCTTCTTCTAGACTGTATGGTGGCTTTAATAGAAATGTTTTGTTTGGGATAATTGAATAATTGGCTAAGGTTTGCTTATGTTTCCTACTAGACCAACATAATTCAGATACGTAAAAACCATTGTTTGTAACATAGTCCTTAATGTTGGCTTCAATTTTCAATTCTTCTTTTATCTTTTCAAGTATTTCCTTATCTACACTTGATAGACCAATTTTAATTCTATTATCGTCCTTAGATACATTTCCATCTGAAGCAATAAAGCCTAATAACCATGCCATATTGTGGCTTTGGGTGAGGAAGTAATCGTCATTAACAGAGTAAAATCGTCTTTTTTCATTTGATAGAGCTGCGGCCTGCTGTTGATTTCTTACGAGGATGTTATGTTTTTTAAGAATAAACTTCACTCCATCTGCGCTTATACCGAATTCTCTACCTGTTTTTGCCTGTCCATTTCCGTCATTATAAATATCAATGACCTCTTGTTCAAGCTGTGACATTGTTCCAGTATAACCATGTTTCCGAGCACTTCTC
>CAZXWU010000346.1:0-1892 GCA_964644495.1 uncultured Tissierella sp. | reverse complement strand
TTTTCCCATTGGTCTATTGTTTTTTAATTTCTTATTCAATATTATTTCTTCTATTGTTTCCTCTACTTCATCAGACAATTTAAGTCCTTTCCCATCAAAAAATTTTATTCCATTATATTCTCCTGGATTATGTGATGCGGATATAACAACTCCTGCTAAAGCCTTATATTCTCTAGTTAAATAAGCAACTGCTGGAGTAGGTATAACCCCAAGGGATACTACATCTATGCCCATAGAACAAATCCCTGCTGTAAGAGCGGCCTCTAACATAGTCCCTGAAGCCCTAGTATCTCTTCCTATGATTATCTTTCCTTTTTTACCCTGGCCAAGTATATAAGCCCCAGCCCGTCCCAAGTCATAGGCCAGTTCTGGTCTTAGATCCTCATTTGCAATTCCCCTCACACCATCTGTACCAAATAATTTACCCATTAAAACACCCCTTTAAAATAATACAATTAATATTTAAAATTTATCCTTTATGATTTGAATCAATTTTTCTTTTTCATTTAGCTTAGGATCTTCAAGTACCATTTCTAATAGATAAGCCAATATCTCACCTATTATCTTTCCTTGAGGATATCCTAATTCTATCACATCATTGCCATTTATAGCTAATTGATTTTTTTCATAGACTTGACTTTCTTCTAATATATTTCTAATTCTTTCTTCTCTTACTAATAAATCATCTATATTCCCTTCTTCATTGGAACAAAGTCTATCAGCTTTTTGAAGTTGAAATAAAGTAAAAATCTCCACTTCCCCTAGCTTAGCCAAGAGCCTTTTAAGACCTTTGTCGCCAAAGCCATCATGATGAGTCATATGTCTATCTATTAATGTAGATACTTTTTCAATTAAGTCCTTGTGAGATTTTAATCCATTAAGTATATCCCTGGACATCTGGGCTCCTATTTTATCATGACCGTAAAAATGGCCTATTCCATCATCATCTAATGTAAATGTATAGGGTTTGCCAATATCATGGAATAAAGCAGCTAATCTGAGATGTAATATAGGGGGTACCTTATCCAAGACACAGAGTGTATGATTGAAAACATCCTTATTATGGTGTGGATTGTGCTGTTTAAAATCAATTGATTTTTCTAGTTCTGGTAAAATTATAGGAATTAAGTTTAAATCCTTTAACAATCTCATACCATAGGAAGGTTTATTTGACAAAAGCATCTTGAAAAGTTCTTGCCTTATCCTTTCACTACTTATATTAACTAAGTTTTTTCCATAAAGTTTACAGGCCTCATAGGTATCTTTATCCATTTGAAACCCTAGTTGAGTTGAAAAACGCACTCCCCTTAAAATCCTTAAATAATCCTCTTGAAACCTCTCTTGGGGATTGCCTACTGCTTTTATTATTCTATCATCTATATCACTTATACCATTAAAACAATCTATTAATCCAGTATTTTTATTGTAAGCCATGGCATTTATAGTAAAATCCCTACGGGATAAATCTTCTTCTAATTTTCTAGAAAAATAAACTTCCTCAGGCCTTCTACCATCTATATACTCGCCATCTCTCCTAAAGGTTGTTACCTCAACTATTCCATCAAACTGAACTACCACTATTGTTCCAAACTTTTTCCCTACTTCTATAGTTTGATACTCCTTAAAGACCTCTAGTATTTCCTCCGGAAGAGCATCTGTAGTTATGTCATAATCAGATGGTTGATTTCCTATAATAATATCCCTGACACATCCACCAACTATATATGCACTAAATCCACTGTATTCAAGTTTGTTTATAATGTTTTCCACATATACTGGTATATTAATATCCATAAAACCACTCCAGTTTTTTATCTTATTCAAGTATAGCATATTATTTATAAGAGATAAAGATTTTATCCACAAGATAAAAGACTTTGAAGTCAATCAAA
>CAZXWU010000345.1:0-1899 GCA_964644495.1 uncultured Tissierella sp. | reverse complement strand
TTTTAATGAATGGTTAAGTTAATTAACTGTTAAGCTAATTATATATCATCCTCCTAGTAAGTCAAGAATAATAAAGTCATTAGTATGATTAAATCCATATTTTTTTCTAATACTTATTCATTTCATTAGAAGTTTTCTTAATATATCTCTTTTAAGGTAAATTATGATATTAATATAGCTATTTACAGTTTCGTCTATTATATAATAAAAAGGGATAAACTTAAATTAGTTTATCCCTTTTTCCACTTTTTTTACTTCTTATTTTCATCCATTACTTTTTGAATTCCTTCAATAATCCCATTTGACGAACCAGTTGCTCCTGTAACTGCTTCTACACCGTCTAATTTCTGGCTTTCTATTACCTTTTTCACAATTTCTGCCCTAGCTCCATCAAAAAGTAGTTCAGTTTCTTCATTTGCTCCAAAGTCTATTTTAACAATATTTCCATTTTCAACTGTAATTGTCATTGCTATATCTCCTGCATGACCTTTTCCAACTACTTCATATTGACCGTCTACATAGATACCAGCTTCTGTAGGAAGTATTATTTCCTCTTCTACTTTGACACTTCCTTCTTTAATTCCATGTCCACCATTATCCATAGCATATTTTCCTGCTACTTGTCCTGCCTGACGTCCAAATACGATTATATCTGCTACTGCATTTCCACCAATTCTATTGCCACCATGGATTCCACCTGTAACTTCTCCTGCTGCGTAAAGAGCTTCTATTATATTTCCATCTTCAGCTAAAACTTCAGTATTAGTGTTTATTTTTACTCCACCCATAGTATGGTGAACTCCTGGTGCTACCTTGATTGCAAAGAAAGGTGCCATATCTACTAGTTCAAGTCCTGTTGCCCTTCCATATTCATCTGCTACATTTCCCTTAATGTCACTGTTATATTTATCTATTGTAGCAACTAATGTTGCTTCATCTACTTCAATAGCCTTAGCTAAGTCTTCAATAGTGTCTCCTTGTTTTACATAGCCATTGTTTATATATTTATTTGTAGCTGTAAAGTTTTCATGTACCTTTTCATCAAATAATATCCATACTGATGAACCTGCTTGTTCTAGTTCACCTTGTGATACCTTATCTCTTGTTTCAAGTTCATTAATAAATCTATTTCCATCAGTATTAACAAGGATCGCTCCACCACCACGTAAACCTTCAGTGATTAGGTCTGAAGTATTTTGTTCAACTGTAGGATGTATTTGAATGAACTCTGGATCTACTAAAGCTCCACCAATTTTAGTTATCATCTCAATTCCATCACCAGTTGCTCCTTCATGGTTTGTAGAAACATAGCCCTTAAGAGCTGGATCATACTTTTCAACCATAGCTAAGTTGCCGCCAAATCCACCAGTTGTAACTATTACTGCCTTAGCATTAAAAGTTTCTTCTCCATCTTTTAAACTAGCCCTAACTCCTGTTACCTTCTTATCTCCATCTACTAATATTTCTTCTACATCTGCATTATAAATTACCTTAATGCCTTTTTCTTCAACTGCCTTTACTAGTCCACTTACTAGATAGCCTCCAATTGCACTACCATCTGCTGGTCTATGAGTTCTCTTAACCATGTCTTTAATTAAGTTTACCTGCTTTTGACCTGCTTCTACATCTACCCCTGAATCTTTATAGGTTAATTTCATTTTAAAATCCTCCATTTATTCATTTATAGGACTGGATCTGCTTTAGGAATTGGGTAAACTCCATTTAAACATCCAGTACAAAAACTGTTTTCTTTACCTGTTGATTTTAACAATCCTTCTGTTGAAATATAATGTAATGAATCTGCATCTGACATTTTTTCTATTTCGTCTAAAGTCATTTTATATGCTATTAAATTATCTCTATTTGGTATATCCATCCATAAATGGCAAGTATGTGTTA
>CAZXWU010000344.1:387-1900 GCA_964644495.1 uncultured Tissierella sp. | reverse complement strand
TTGTATCCAAGAAGAATCTGCTTCCTGTCCAGCTGCAAATACTGTTACAACTCCATTTTCTTTAAATTGATATCTCAATTCTCCAAATGTTAACTCTACATCTTCTGGTGGAATTTGTTCCCCGTTTCCATCGTACATTTCAATAACTAGCCACTCTGTTCCTTCTATACTTGAAAACTCTTCATCTTCTAATTCCATTTCTCCTGAATCTGCTTCGTCATATTCGTCATACTCGCCCTTTGATCCACAGCCCATTAGCATTACGCTAAATGCCATTACTACAATTAACAACAATAATAATTTCTTTTTCATCTTTTATCTTCCTCACTTTTAAAATTTTTAAGTAATAATTTTTTATCATTAATATTTTACTGTCTACGAACATAAAAAGTATATTTATACTTTCTATTGTTAGTATATGGGAAATTGAAGTCTTTTTCTAGAACTAAAACTGCTTATTTGCTTATCAAAACTCGTACTTGACAACATGGTATTTTTATGATATAGAAATTATTTGATGAAATAATCATAATCTTTACTTAATAATTTGACACACTAATTTATTTACCATATAATTTAGAAAAGAAGTCAGAAAGGAAAATCAAATGAAATATTTAAATATCGCCATCTGCGAAGACAATCTTGATGAACAGAAACATCTTTTGCATATGATTAAAAAGAGTGAAATTCTTACAAAAACTACTATCTTTAATAGTGGAGAAAAGCTTCTGTCGGAATTCCAAGCAGGAAAATTTGATCTTATCTTTATGGATATTTATATGAGCGGTATTACAGGTATAGAAACTGTTACTGCTATTCGTAAAATTGATGAAAATGTTGCTATTGCATTTACTACAACAAGTACTGATCATACCTTGGAAAGTTATAGATTGGATGCTATTAAATATATTGAAAAGCCTGTAAAAGAAAATCCAGTTCGCAAGCTTTTAGAATTGATATTGCTAAAAAAAGAAAACACACCCGAATTGATACTTGAAATAAAAGGAAAACCTTATTCTATTCCTTTTGAGAGAATACTGTATGTAGAACAAAAATCACATACTATTTATCTGTTTCTAACAGGAGATGAAATATTAAAAGCAAATGAAAAACTAGATAATGTTGTCAAACAATTTGAAGGACAAAGTTTCTTCCGTTGCCATAAAAGTTTTTTAGTGAACTTTTCTTATGTAAAAAGTTTGGACAAGGAATTGATGGTATTCGTCATGAAAAATAATAAAAATGTACATATTCGTAGAGAAAGTCTGCCTATAGCAAGAAAAAAATTTGAAGCTTATCTTTTTAAAATGTCGAGGTGTTTGGATAATGAGTAAAAAAAATAGATTTTCTTTTATTATAGCTAGCCTTTATTTTATATTATTTCTAATGCTTTTTAAAGGTTCTTTTCAATTTAATGACACAAATACCAACAATCTTACTTCAGCACTTAAAATTACTAAGTTTTCTGCCCTTATTGATGGTACTGAGCAAGAAGTAACTTTGCCAATTAGTT
>CAZXWU010000344.1:0-377 GCA_964644495.1 uncultured Tissierella sp. | reverse complement strand
TCTCCAAGAACGCCTGTAACTATTACTTCTAGTTTTACAGCAAAAAATGGAGATTCTATTTATATAAAATCTGTATATGCACCGCTTAAGGTATATGTGGATGATCAATTAGTTTATGAATACGGTCAGAACAATACATATCCTAAATTTATGCAAGATCCTGCTACCGTAGTAAAGATCTTACATTTATCTGATACACAGGAAATTACTACTCTCCGAATGGAGTTTTTATCTCCTGTTTCTCGTGATGTTTTAACTGTACATCCTATTTTATTAGGAAGTGAGGCAACTATTATAAGAGGACTTTTCAATACTATGGGATTTTCATTTATATTCTCTATTTTTGCAATTTGTAAACTCAATTAGGAGCTATGGAT
>CAZXWU010000343.1:0-1907 GCA_964644495.1 uncultured Tissierella sp. | reverse complement strand
CACCTCTGGAATCCTAAAAGACCCTCCTATCTCGATTAGCTCACCCCTTGATACTAGGACCTCCTTGTCCTTGCAAAGACTGCTAAGGGCTAAAAGAACAGCTGCAGCGTTGTTGTTTACCACCAAGGCTGCCTCTGCACCTGTAATATCACATATCATGGATTCCAGTATTGAATACCTGGATCCTCTTTGACCTTTTTCTATATCGTACTCTAGATTTGAGTAGGAAGAAGATACTTCCTTTACATGGTCAAGTACCTCATCATTTAGGAGCGATCGACCTAAGTTGGTATGAATAATAGTCCCTGTTCCATTGACTACTCTTCTTAATTTGTAGCTATCTAAGTCCATGGCTGTCTTGATTACATTTGCTATTAGGCTATCAAGCTCTGCCATTAGGCCTTCTTGGTCTAATTCTTCCTTTTCAATTCTATGTCTTAATGATTCTAACTCTTGTCTTATGGCATTTAAGACAATTTTTCTAGGAACCTTCTTTAATAATCCTTTTATTGCTTCATCTTCTAATATTTCATCCACTTTTGGCAGAAATCTGTATAGATTTTTATTCATAGAATCACTTCCTCAGTTTTACTCTACAAAGATATAGGTGTCTTGTTTTTCTATTACTTCTCCTACTATTCCAAATTTGCTTGGACTTTCTTCTAGGGCCTTTAGTAAATCCTTGGCATAGGCTCTTGGTAGAGAGATTAACAAGCCTCCTGATGTCTGTGGGTCGTATAAGATATCCTTTGTTGTATTTGATACATCATCCTTGAAGTTAACATTATTTCCTATATATTTTCTATTTGAATATGCCCCAGCTGGTACCAAGCCCATGGCTGCATATTCCTCTGCCTTTAAAATCAGAGGTATCTTATGACTATTAATAAGCAAGGACACTTGACTCCCTTTAGCCATCTCCAATCCATGACCTAATAGTCCAAATCCTGTTACATCGGTGACACTGTTTATATGGCCCACCCTGTCCATGGCTTCTTTGGCGTATTTATTTAAAGTGGTCATGACCCTGACCGCCTCATCATAGCTTTCCTCATCCACTATATCACCTTTAATAGCTGTGTTTATGATGCCTAGGCCTAACGGTTTTGTCAGTATTAGGACATCTCCTGGCCTCGCTTTGGAATTGGTGAGTATCTTATCTGGATGACTAAAGCCTGTAACTGAAAGTCCATACTTTGGCTCATCATCTGATACACTATGGCCACCTACTATTATTGCTCCTGCTTCTTTAACCTTATCATATCCACCTTTTAAAATTTCACTTAAGACTGATGGGTCTAGACAATCTGGAAAACATACTATATTCATGGCTAACTTGGGATCTGCTCCCATGGCATATATATCACTTAATGAGTTAGCTGCAGCTATTTGCCCGAATATAAACGGATCATCTACCACTGGTGTTAAGAAATCTAGTGTTTGGATAATTGCCGTCTCTTCATCAAGCTTGTATACTGCTGCATCATCTGATGAATCCAATCCTACTAATAAATTTTTGTCATCTGTTATTGGTAATTGACGCAAGACCTGCGCCAGTATATCGGGTCCGATTTTGGCGGCTCAACCAGATGTTTTGGCTAATGATGTAAGTCTAAAATCCATATATATCACCTCACTTATTTTACAATAATCAAATCCTTCAATCCCTCAAACTTCTTGATTCCAATTCCTGAAACATTCATCAAGTCCTCTATTGTATTGAATTTATTGTTACTTCTATATTCTATAATCTTAGCTGCTGTAACCTCTCCTATACCTGGAAGGGATATAAGTTGATCTTTAGTACATGTGTTGACATTTATTTGGCTAGAGCTAGTTGACGAAAGATTGTTACTTGCTTGACTAATTTCTATATCTATTTCTTCACCTTTTTCTGGTACGTATAT
>CAZXWU010000342.1:0-1908 GCA_964644495.1 uncultured Tissierella sp. | reverse complement strand
CTAATTCTTCTTCACTTAATCCCTCTAATAATTCAGGATCAACCGCTGCTACATCCGTCATTGCAGCAAACATAGAACTCATCATGGAAGTTAAGTCCATTTCCATCTTTATAAATTCACCGGCTTCGTCCAAATACAAGATATAGACCATATCATCTAAATTACTAATTAGGTCTAGACTCATTTGTAGATCCTGATCACCTATTGTATTTGAAACCATGGCCATACTTTGTTTCATAATTTCATCAAAGCCTTCAAAACTTATAGTGATTTCATATTTATCAGATTTTTTACCTTCTTCAGTATATGAACCTAGATATTTAACATCCTTAATTGATTGTTCATTCAAAGTTTGAGTTTGCTCATTATTTGGATCCATTAATTCTACTAGGCTATCATCTTCAACTTCTTGTTTGATCCAAGTTAATTCTCCACTAGTTGGATCAGTCATACCTGTATAAGTGATAAACTTATTTCCTTCTGCAACCATATACATTTCCATAATAGGTTGTGCAAATTCAGTTCCTTCTAAGTCCATTATCATACTTGCATCAGCTTTAAGTTTCATTGGATTCATAAATGCTGTGGCATTCATATCCATTTGCATATCAATCTCTTGCACATTGCCTGCTTCATCTGGCATAGCCATGGACATGTTCATCAGCATATACATATCATAATTTTCCCAAGCATATTGCTTTTCATAAGCTTCAAGAATTCTAGCTTTAGCATCGAACGGCTCACTTGTTATGACTATTGTACTTGCTTTTTCGTCCCATTGTACTTCTGCACCAAATGCTTCCATTACATTTTTAATAGATAGATAGGTTCTACCATCTTTTAGAAGAGTGATTGAATCATTATCAATTCTCTCATCGTTTTTAACTATATACTCTTCCCCTATTGGAACTTCTATAGTTACATCTCCCTTTGTTGCCTTTGCAGTATTTGTAGCCTCATCCCAATCAACATCAGCCCCGAATGCTTCTAAAGCTATTCTAAATGGTACCAATATATGATTGTTTTCATCGATAAAGGGTACTCCAAACTCTTGGTCAAACTCTACATTTGTAGAATCAATTCTAATTCCTATGTCTCCCTCAGCAAAAACAACTGAACTTGCCATAGTCAGAACCAATACTAAAAATAATATAAAACTCTTTTTTCTCATAATGTAGCCTCCTTTTGCGGGCAACTTTTACCACATCTAGCCTAATTTTATGATTTTAGGCAGACAAAATCGTTTACCCTGACTAATTTATATAATACACTATTGATAATAAAAAGGCAAAGTTTTCTTAGTTATTTACTTATATTTTCCCTTATTCCCTTACAAGCACATAATGGCCCTTGTCTACCTCTAGCCAGGTATCCCTTCTTCCATCATCTAGCTTTGCTTCATATATTAAGATTTTCTTATTTTTCTCTTTTATAGGATCTGGATATGGTATTGCTGATAGTAGGGCCTTAGTATAGGGGTGTACAGGATTTGAGAATAATTGCTCTGTTTCCCCCAACTCTACTATTTTTCCCTTATGGATGACAGCTACCCTATCTGCTATGTATCTTACTATGGATAGATCATGAGCTATAAAGAGATAGGTAAGCCCCTTCTTTTTTTGAAGGTCTGATAATAGGTTTAGTACTTGCGCCCTTATGGATACATCCAAGGCTGATATTGGCTCATCGGCTATGATGAATTTAGGCTCCATTATCAAGGCTCTTGCTATGCCGATTCTTTGTCTTTGTCCGCCTGAAAATTCATGGGGAAATCTTGATGCAAACTCTGCTAATAGTCCTACATCTAATAAGGCTGAAGCTACCTTTGACTTCCGATCTTCTTCTGATTTATAGTCCTTTAGATTATAGAGCCCTTCCGAAACTATATAATCAACCTTGGCTCTTTCA
>CAZXWU010000341.1:0-1930 GCA_964644495.1 uncultured Tissierella sp. | reverse complement strand
ATGGCTTGTAAAAGGTGTACCGCTTAAAAATATATATCTATATTGGTATGGAAATGAGTGGGGAAGTCATATGCCTGAAGGAGTAAATGTACTTCCGGTTTCAATTCCCATAGCTTCTCAATTTGCCCATGCTGCAGGTATTGGAATGGCAAACAATATTAAGGGAGAAAATAATGTTTCCCTTGCCTATGTAGGAGATGGTGGAACAAGCCATGGAGACTTTCATGAAGCTTTAAACTTCGCATCAGTCTTCAATGCACCAGTTGTATTTATAATTCAAAACAATCAGTTTGCAATCTCACTTCCTAGAAAAAAACAAACTATAAGCCAGACCTTAGCTCAAAAGGCAATAGCTTATGGTATGGAGGGAATTCAAGTTGATGGAAATGATATATTTGCAATGTATAATGCTACAAAAAAAGCAATAGATAAGGCTCGTGATGGTGGTGGACCAACTCTTATAGAAGCTTATACCTATAGACTGGGAGCTCACACAACATCTGACGATCCTAGTAAATATAGAACAGAGGAAGAAGTGGAGATTTGGAAAGAAAAAGACCCCTTATTGAGATTTGAAAGATATTTGACTAAAAAAGGTCTTATGGATGAAAATTGGTTAGAGGAAAGTAGAAAAGAGTTAGAAAAGGATGTAGTAGAAACATTTGAATCAATTGAAGGTAAATCAGATACAGAAGTTGAAGATATATTTAAATATCATTATGAAACTATGCCTCCACAACTCCAAGAACAAATGAATGATTATCTAGAATTTATAGAAGGAGGTAAATAAAATGGCTAATAAATTAAATCTTATAGGAGCAGTAACCCAGGCTCTAGAAAATGAATTAGAAGAAGATCAAACAGTAGTAGTCTATGGTGAAGATGTTGGACTTGAAGGTGGAGTATTTAGAGCTACGGTAGGCCTACAAAAAAAATTTGGTGAGAAAAGAGTTTTTGACAGTCCCCTGGCAGAATCAGCTATAGTTGGTACCGCAATAGGTATGGCTATAAATGGTTTAAAACCAGTAGTTGAGCTTCAGTTTATGGGATTTTCATATCCGGCCTTTAACCAGATAGTAAATCATGTATCTAGAATGAGAAATAGATCTCGTGGTAGGTATAATCTACCTATGGTTATAAGAATGCCATACGGTGGTGGAATAAGAGCCTTAGAACATCATTCTGAGAGTACAGAAGCCATGTATGCTCAGATACCAGGCTTGAAGGTAGTCATTCCATCTACTCCCTATGATGCCAAGGGCCTCTTGATAGCAGCTATAAGGGATCCGGATCCTGTATTGTTTTTAGAGCCAAAGAGAATCTATAGGGCCTTTAAACAAGATATACCAGAAGAGTCATATGAACTTCCTATAGGAAAAGCTAAGATAGTAAAAGAAGGAAAAGATGTGACTATAGTGGCATGGGGAGCTATGGTTAGAGACACTCAAGCAGCTATGGATATGGTAAAAGATAAGGGGATAGATCCTGAACTTATAGATTTAAGAACCATTTCACCCATAGATAGAGAAACTATAATAGAATCTGTTAAAAAAACAGGTAGAATTATAATAGTTCATGAAGCTCCAAAGACATTGGGTCTTGGCGCAGAGATAATGGCTATTGTAAATGAAAAGGCTTTTCTTTATTTAGAAGCCCCTCCAACTAGAGTCACGGGCTTTGATACTATATTTCCTCTGGCAAAGGGAGAGAATCACTATATGCCAACTCCAGAGAGAATAGCTAAGACAATAGAAGAAGTAGTTAGATACTAGAGAAGGGAGGAAAAATAAATGAAATTTGAATTTAAATTTCCAGATGTTGGAGAGGGTATCCATGAAGGCACTATAGTAGAGTGGTTAGTAGAAAAAGGAGAAACTATAGAAGAAGGGGACTCTCTTGTAGAAGTTGAAACAGATAAAGTTACTACAGA
>CAZXWU010000340.1:0-1933 GCA_964644495.1 uncultured Tissierella sp. | reverse complement strand
TACCTTACGTCAGACAAAATCTGATTTTGATGGTTGTCGTGCAAAAGAGATTGACTATAGTATTTTTCAACGTTGATATAAGTTAATCATAACGATCTATAATAAAATAGGAATTGTGGGAGGTAAAAATGACTAATGATAAAGACTTAAGAAAAAACGCGGAGGGATATTCTGACCCAACAGCCTACGAGGCCATTAGAAACGTTGAAACGGACGACGATAGATTTCACAAACTTTTACATACGATTTTTGATATTTGCGAGCTATCGGGGTTTAAATTAGAAGGTAGAATTACTTTAGTGGACCAGGAGACTGGTAAAGTTTATAAATGATTAACATTCTCATGAAAGGAGAAAAGATATGACCAAACAATTGTTAGAAGCTTTACGTATGGGTTTTGATGTTAGTATTAAGTATAGGAACGTGCAAGATTGTTATGTAGTTAAAGTGTCCAGAAATAAATGCCATTATAATCAGGTTATAGACAGTGGGCCATGGTATATGATAGAAGAACTCTTAAATACTTATATTCGTTACGGAATGAAAAGAGTCGTTCAACAAGAGGAGGCGAAAACGAATGAGTAGACCTAGTAAAAAAACCGTAAGGGAGATTAAGGAGGAGGCAAATGACTAAAAGAGAAGCCGCAATTATATCTGCGTATACTGGTTATCTCCTTGGAGATTTCAATGATCTTCACGCATATATAGAGGGGATTATGGATAGACCCGTGTTTACGCACGAGCTGGGTGATAAGACGTTTACGGATGAGCTACATGATAAGTGTAAACCCGATTTCATGAATTTAAAAATTGAAGAGTCGGAACCCATATTCCATTCCTGTTTAGCGGTTGCTAAGCTTAAGAGGTGGTATATTTATGATGGTCGGACGGGTTATCCATACGAGGTTCTATACGATTGTATATCCGATCCAGAAGATGCCTTATTATTGGCACAGTTAGCAATGTGTGAGAAAGATGATAACGAGTTAATATTTATATTTCCCGGATCAAATTATAGTATAGATAAAAAACACGAGAAGCTATACAAAGAAGCTTTGAGATTAGCTGAAAGACATAAGTATGAACCGTATAAGAAAAAGGAGAATTAAATATGAAAGCTATGAATTGGACAGACGTGCCTGAAGAATGGTTTGACCGATGTAGTGGAGACGGTTACGAGCGTTACACGGACGAGGCGGGCGTCAAAAGATACATGGATAACGACGAACCGGTCGATAGTGGGTATCGCCCTTGTGCTAGATGTGGCGAATATCCAATTAACGAGGGAGAAGACCATTGTCTTGGGCATTTGGGTACTGTAATGAACGCTTGTTGTGGACACGGTAATAAAAAGGGATACATACAGTTCGATAACGGAGTCATCATACGCGGTTATTTTGAAATTGAATATTTTGACGTATAGAGGAGGATTGAATAATGGAAAAAACAGCGTGCGAAACAAAACATACATCGCCAAAAATGGTTTCCGGTCAGGGTAAAATGGAGAAAACTACTTTCGGGGCTAGCAGAGAATCTACTAAAGGAAGAGGTCGTTTTGATCTGATACCTTATGAGGCGCTCGAAGCCTTAGCTAAATGGTACGAGGCAGGTGCTGAGAAATATGACGAGCGTAATTGGGAATCTGGAATAAGCGTTAAAGATTGTATTAATAGGATGTGTAGACATGCAAGTAAAGTTGCTAGCGGTTGGACGGACGAGGATCATCTAGCCGCCGTTATGTGGAATGCGGCAGCGGCCATAACTATGATGAATAGAAAACCAGAATGTAATGACCATACGTGGCATCCCCAGAAACCCTATAATCCAGAGTTTATGGTTAAAGAAGTTCATATTCCACAGAAAGAGACTGATCTAAACCGAGTGTTAATAGTTAGTGCCGATTTTTCAAAGTATGGTCGGGGGGTATTGTTAG
>CAZXWU010000339.1:0-1934 GCA_964644495.1 uncultured Tissierella sp. | reverse complement strand
ATGAGTCTACTTGTTTTAATAGTCTATATTATTATCCTTAACTTTATATCCTACGTATTTTTAAGGAGGAAGACCTATGACAGTATATAAATATTTTATTAAGATAGCATTGAGAAACAAGGGTATCCTAGGTTATACACTTATGCTTTTTATATTTGCTTTAATATATGGTGGTTCAGGTCCAGAAGTAATTATGGATTTTGAAGAAAGCTCTTTCAATATTGGAATTATTAACAAGAGTAATAGTGAACTATCAAAAAGATTAGTTGACCACCTGCAAGAAGGCAACAATATGGTAGATACCATAGAGGATGAGGATTTCATAAAAGAGCAGATTTTTTTACAGCTTGCTAATGCAATTATTATAATTCCAGAGGATTTTGAAGAAAGAGTCATAAATAATCAAGCAGCAGTAGAGATATTTAGGGATGAAAGAAAGATTGAAACCTATCAAATCCAAAACCACATAAATAAGTTTATTTCCTTTGCCAATGCAACTTATGAAAATGGGGAATTTGCTCTTCCAAATGTAATGAATGCTCTAGATAATTCGGTGGAAGTAAGTTTTGTAGAATCTGGTAATGGAGTGAATCAAGACATAAGTAGCTGGTTCAAATTCTATTATAATTTTCTAAGTTATATTATATTGGCCATATATATAGCGGTAATAGGTTTTGTTATGACTGATTTTACCCAAAGTAAAGTTGAAGACAGAAGAAAGGTATCCTCTAAGAAGTTTTTAGATTTTAATAAGGAGATATATTTAGGTCAGATGTCTATAGCTCTAGTGATCACATCTATATTGATTCTTGGTAGTATAGTCATGAGGGCTAACCACTTGGCTGATGTCCATTTTTCAAAATATGTATTGAATACCTTTGTATTCTCTTTCTCTGCCCTGTGTCTTGTGTTTCTAATAAACAATATTACCAACAATAAGTTTGCTATTACAGGTATAAGTACAATTCTATCACTGGGAGTATCATTTATATCAGGTGTTATGGTCCCCCAAGAGTATTTGGGAGAGAGTGTATTAAGAATTGCTAGATTTTTCCCGTCTTATTATTTTGTTACTATCAACAATAGGGATATAGGATCCTTATTAGAGGTAAAGTATGAAATTTTTATGCAAATCTTATTTGGTATAGGCTTCTTACTTTTAGGCTTATACTTTTCTAAGATAAAACAAAAAGCCTAGGATTATATCTCCTAATATCTGCAAATAATCTGTAAATTGGGACATTTTAGCCTTTGAGATTTTTTTGACATCATGACAAATATAGTATAAAATACTATTGTAATTAAGTACATGAAGCGTATGTTCTTTTAAAATATTACTAGGTGATATAGATGGATGTCTTATATATGAGAGAAGCTTTAGAAGAGGCAAAGAAGGCCTACAGCACCTGCGAAGTACCCGTGGGTGCTGTTGTTGTGCATGATAATAAAATCATAGGCAGGGGATACAATCAAAGAGAAAGCCTCAATAATCCTTTGGCCCATGCTGAGCTAATGGCTATTGATCAAGCTAGCAAACATTTGGGGCGATGGAGGTTAACTGATTGCACCATGTACGTGACCTTAGAACCATGTGCCATGTGTGCAGGAGCCTTAGTCAATTCTAGAATAGATAGATTGGTTATAGGGGCAAGGGACCGGAGAATGGGATGTGCAGGAACTGTAGAAAACATTACAAATCACCATAAATTCAATCACAGTCTAGATGTTGAATTTGGAGTATTAGAAGAAGAATGTAGGGGGATTTTATCAGGTTTTTTCAAAGAGCTCAGAGACAGAAAGTAGAAAGTAACCAAGCTATACACGAAGACATAGCCTATTTCATAAGGGAAAAGTCGTGGAGAGATGTCCGAGCTGGCTTATGGTGGCGGTCTCGAAAACCGTTGCACAGTTCATGCTGTGCCGGGGGTTCAAAT
>CAZXWU010000338.1:0-1937 GCA_964644495.1 uncultured Tissierella sp. | reverse complement strand
AATAATAGAATGAGGGAAGTATATGTAACTGCTCCTAGGGGCGAGATTCGAGATAGATATGGCAGACTTCTTGCCACGAACAAACCAAGCTTTACAGTCCAATTACTAAAAGATGAATTGAATAGATTAGATAGGGATAAAAGAAATGAAGCATACTTATCCCTTATTCGCATGCTCGAAGAGGATGGTGTTACTTATGTAGATGAGATACCAGTCCAATTGAATGTATTCAAGTACAGGACTGAGTATGATTACCTGATTGAAGTCTTAGATCCTATTGAAAAGGCAATGGAAATCATCTATGAAAATGACTTAATAGAAGAGATATTAGGGACTTACTATATACATAGGGGATACCCAGACCATTTTAGATTTATCACAGCAAACAAAGCAATCGATGGCATACAAAACAAAGGTATTGACCTTCCCATAGAGGCAAAGATTGCGGATGGTGGAGTTTCTCTACAATTTGACTTAGACCAAGACGTAGATAGGTGGAAAAAGTTAAATGGTTTTGATTTATCAACCAGTCCATTAGAGGTAATCATGAGCTATATCCAGGAAGATCAAACCCTTTTAAGGAAGATTATAGATCACTCAGTTTCTAGAAAATTAAGCTATGATATCCTGGGAAAATATGGTTTAGAAGGCAATATATACCTGGAGGAAATTGCCATAAACCATCAAGAGGAATACTTAAAACAAAAGCGAGCATTGAGTAAGACCTTTCCAAGTGTTACTTTAGAAACTAGTGCGGAGGAAGATTTTGTAAATATTGTATCAAAGGATATAATTATAGAAGAAAAATCCATAGAATATTATGACCTTGATTTTGAACAGGGAGAAGATCGTGAGCAAAGTGATACTATAAATATTATAGTAACTGAAGCACCACTTAAAAAGTTCTTGGCTAAGACTATAGAGCTTGGTGGAGAAGAGCTGATGATACCAGGTCAGATTTTAATCCAAATGATAGAGGAAAGTGGTACTAAGATACCTATAGAAGTAAAATTAGGAGAAGATGGATTCTCTGCAATCTATTCTTATATTGGGGATAAAGATATTGGAGATGAGAACCTAGTCGACTTACTTATAGAATATGGAGAAGAAGCGGGAGTATTATCCCAATTTATCACTAGTGATACTATGAAATATCATATTCAAGCTCAACTACTAAATGAGGGTATAAATCCTAGAATTTCCATAGCAAATGGATTTGAATATGTAGAAATAAATAACTTGGAAAATTTTTATACATCTAACAATATCCCTGAGGGTAAGACAAATGAAGAAGTTTTTGAAATCTTAAGGGAAAACTACGAGATAGATGAAAACTTGAGTAATTATGAGGCCAGAAAAATCTTGATTATGCACAATCAACTAAAAAAACAAGGCTATCTTGCCTATAACCCTATAAATATAGCCTACGGTATAAAGGATATTACTGTAGCAAAGATTGAAGAATCCTTAGTAGACATACCTGGAGTATATATATCAGTTGAGCCTGTAAGATATTATCCAGAGGGCAACAGGTCAGCCCATATATTGGGATATCTAGGTAAAATAAGTCAAGCAAATGAGATTGAAAAATATGTCAATGAGTTGGAGTATTCCCCAAATGCTCTTATAGGCAAGACAGGGATAGAGGAGAGTTTTGAGTCTCATCTAAAAGGAATAAATGGGAAAAAGACAATTGAGGTAGATGTATTTGGTAATACAACAGCCGTACTAGATGAAGTTAAATCCATACCTGGTGATAATTTATATCTATCTATTGATTTAAATCTCCAAAAAGTAGCCGAAGAATCTCTTGCTCACACCCTAGATGAAATAAGTAAGGGAGGTTCATTTAAAAGTGAGTGGGGAGATTATGCATTTGGAATTTATAATAGAAAAAGAAGACCCTATATAGCAAACTCAGGGGCAGTAGTAGCAAT
>CAZXWU010000337.1:0-1957 GCA_964644495.1 uncultured Tissierella sp. | reverse complement strand
TTTTGGTTCCAATCTGGTCTAGTTAAGTCTATACTGTCGGCTCTATTATTTGAAATCATCCTCATTCCAGCTTTAGCTATTATGTTAACCTTCTCTAATGCAGTGCTTGCAGCTGAATAGAATACATTTCCTCCGAAGGCTTGAATATCTTTTATAATTGTTATGAACAATACGACATATGCTACAGTTGCAGCTACATTCCAAAGTGTCCATACTATCAGTAACATTAACATTATCCCCGCACTCTGCTTGTCAATACTCGAAAACAGGAACAATATCAAGTTGTCTGCTAGGTAAATACCCCAGCTTGATATTATGATTCCCAACATCCCGAATATGGTCTTATTGGTGTAATCTCTCCTCAGAGCATAAACTATCATCATGTACGCCAATACTACAGCTAAGATGAAAGTTATGAATATAATCCTCATTAAGCTCCTTATCATTAATAACCCACTGTTTAATGATAGTATTAACATCCCCGCCCATGAGCCTTTGTTTTCCACGAATTTATATAAGCTTGTGATGTTAAACTTTAACAAATCAGTTACATTTATTAAACTCATTTTTAATTGTTCGTCTATGCTTATTGAATCCAGGTGTAATCTAGTAGGGTATAACTTAGTAAAGTAATCATCTTCTGGATTTCCTTGTATTTTGTTTGCCATAAAATCTCTTATATGGTATAAGTTGTTGATAGGTGATTGAGAAAACTCTTTATTAAACTCTACAGTTGCGTATAGGGCTATCATCTTCAGTGCCATATCGTCCGTTATGTTGTCCATATATGGTAGTAACTCAAGTACGTACGCTTTTGTGTTTAAGTTGATATCATCTATTTTTTGTTGGATTCTATCATTACTTCTACCATCTACCGCTGTTTTATACCACCTAGTCGATTCTGTCCTAAAGTGATACTTACTTGGGAATAGGGTTTCATCTTCTTCTATATTTAATATATCTTTGATGTTTAAGAAGTCCCCTCCATTTACTCTCTCCCACTCTAGTTTTACATCCTCTTCTTGAATTCTAGCAGTTTCATTATCCACTAAGAACAACTTGTTGCTGAAATACGATAACGCCGCTCCATTCTCCCCTCTGTATCCATTGTAATACTCTAATACTTTAGGGGTTATTCTTCCTTCTACAAAGCTATTCATTGATTTGGTTAGCCCTTCTAGTATTGCTAGATAGGGGATGTAGTACGCATACTCTGGTGGGTCTTCCCAAACTATCTGGTACTTGCCTTCCTTGTATATTACTTGTACACTTGTAGTAAGGTCTTTCACATACATATTAAGAGTATTCCCTTTTATGAAGGTCTGATTTCCTATTTTCATAGGTTTCATATCCCATTTGGGTAGATAATAGTCTGAGTCTTTCCAAGGTGCTCCTTCTTGTGCACTTCTATACCTCTTAACGTCGTCCCCACTTAGATTCGCTAACTTAATGTAAGTTCCTCTACTCATAATCTTACTGGGCTTATCTGTATAAATGAACTCCCCTTTACTGTTTAAATCCTTTTCTATGTTATACAATGTCAAATGATATGCTTCATTTCCTAATACATTTGGTACTAAATTATTGAAACCTGTATTTATTATTGCTGGATACAATGCGGTTATAGCATAATTGGCGAATATAATGATACCAATTGTGGCTAATAGATGGGTGAATCCCATTGTTTTGATGTTACGCATGTACTGTACTATAGCTATTACTCCTGCAATCAGCATTAATATCTTTAGGAATGGTATCAATAGGGTTGAGATGTATTCATTTAATCCTGGTATCTCAGCTATTGATGGAGTATATAAATTGTAGTTTATAGTCGCTTCACTTAGACTTTTGTGTATAGGTTCAAGTAGGGAGCCCCACTTGTAACCATGACTTATAGTTTGGCTGTCCGACATTTTATATTTTGAGTAATCCATGTCTGGATTGTTGACCACACTAT
>CAZXWU010000336.1:0-1958 GCA_964644495.1 uncultured Tissierella sp. | reverse complement strand
TAAAGCTATACTTGGAGCTTTTGATATTGTTCAATTTATATGTTATCAAGTGGGGTTAACACTCTTAACCTTAATATTTTACTGTGTTCTTGCATTCTTTACTACTGGCAGCTATGACTTGACCAGATGGGTTGTCGGTAATTCGCTGGTTCTTAGTGTAAATGCGTGTATTTACTCGCTTGGTACGGTGTTTACTTCGGACCGACACTTTGGTAGACTGCGTTTTATTATTGCTTCGCCCATGAATTTACTAGCCGTTATTTTACAAAAGGGCGTAATAACCATATTAATATCTCTGGCGACTGTTACAGGAGGATTTATAGTTTGTGGTCTGATATTTGGGGTAGATTTTAGCGGTATGAATATGGGTGTTTTTCTTTTAGCAGCATTATCCGCAACATTTTCTGCAGCCGGGATGGGATTAATGATGTCAGCTATTGCCCTATTAACTGATAGTGTATATCTAATATTAAATATAGTAGCAAATATGATTTTACTTCTTTCAGGAGCCAACTTTCCTATTACTCAGTTACCTATTGTTGTGCAGTATATGGCGAAAATATTTCCCTTGAATCGAGCTGTTGAGGCTGCAAATATGTCCCGAGCAAACTTCGAGCTACATAGTTACCTACAGCTTATAATAGGTGAGATTATTCTAGGCTTATGCTTTTACCTAATAGCCTTTGTAATGATAAAGATTATGGAAAGAGTAGCTATAAAAAAGGCGAGCTTGGAATTGTTTTAAGAAAGTTGGAAAAAACTTCTGAATCTTAAATTTTCTTTAAATCTTTCATTAGGACTTCAAATTTCGAGAATATGTGATAGAATAAGATAGCAATTTACTGGAGAAGTATTTGAAGCTATTTTGACAGCTGATATATTAGAAAAAGAGGGGATTATAATGAAAGATAAATATACAGAGGAACTGTTGAAGCAACAGGTTCTTGATATAATGGATGAGGATATAAATCCTCAGATAGATGATAAAAAGCCCAAAAAGGGTAAGAAGAAAAAGCATAGATTTCTTAAGGGGATAGGAATCACTCTTTTGCTAATATTAGCCCTACTCTTGTTTGTTGTGGGAACAAAGCCTGGAAGAACCTTACTTTATAAGGTGGCAAGCAGATTCGTATACACTAATGTAAGGCATAATGCACCGGAAGAAAATGATAAGGAAGCCATAGTTAACAGAAAGCCTTCAGATGATGTAGTAAGTGAAGATTATGTATACAATTATCTTATATTTGGTATTGAAGAATTCGGTGGTGCAAGAAATACAGATGCCATGCTGATAGGATCTATCAATACTAAGGATGGTAAGCTTAAGCTGACTTCGCTACTTCGGGATAGCTATGTTGATATTCCTGGATATAAGGCTAATAAATTGAATTCTGCCTATTCAAGAGGCGGGGTTAAGCTCTTAATCGAGACTATAGAGAAAAATTATAAGATTCATATTGACGGATACGCATCCGTAGATTTCGATGCTTTTGAGAAAATGGTGGATTTACTGGGCGGTGTAGAGATTGAACTTGGTAAAGAAGAGGCAAAATACCTCAATAGGACAAACTATATTTCTGAGAAAGCTAATAGAGATGTTGTACCAGGTGTAAATAAGATGAATGGCAATCAGGTAATGGGATATGTAAGAGTCAGAAAGGTTAAGACTTTGGGGGGAGCTAATTATGACTATGGCCGTGTTGTACGTCAGCAAAGAGCTTTAGGTGCTATGTTTGACAGCTTGATGTCCTCTAAAAATATTCTTAAGATAATACCTATCAGTACCCAGGCTTTAAGCTATGTAACGACAGACTTAAATCAAAAGCAGATCGAGAAGATGATGGAAGCTGTAATTGAAAACAAGATGACCAAGTTGGAGACCTTTAGAGTTCCTGTTGATGGGGCATTCGAGGCGCCAAAGAAATATAATGGTATCGGTTATCCCATAGTTATTGATT
>CAZXWU010000335.1:1082-1991 GCA_964644495.1 uncultured Tissierella sp. | reverse complement strand
TATGAGAAGAATGTTTGATACATTGGATATTGACGGTGAAGTAGTAATAGGTGAAGGTGAAATCGATGAGGCTCCTATGCTTTATATAGGAGAGCAAATTGGTAAGGCTAGGGAAGGTAGCATAAAAGTAGATATAGCAGTAGATCCACTAGATGGCACTGAATCAGTGGCTAAGGGACGTCCTAATGCAATATCTGTTGTAGCAATTGCACCAAGGGGAACCCTATTAAACGCACCAGATGTATATATGAAGAAGATAGCAGTAGGACCACAGGCTAAGGGTGCTATAGATATAAATAAATCAGCTAGGGAGAATATAGAAAATGTAGCAAGGGCATTGGGAAAGAATATTCCTGATTTAACAGTTACCCTACTTGACAGACCTAGACATGATAAACTAGTAGAAGAGATAAGGGAAACAGGTGCCAGAATTAAGATGATTACAGACGGAGATGTTTTGGCAGCAATTTCCACTTGCTTTGACTATACAGATGTTGATATACTAATGGGTATAGGTGGAGCACCAGAGGGAGTACTTGCAGCAGCAGCCCTTAAATGTTTAGAGGCTGATTTCCAAGGAATACTTTGTCCTAAAGGTGAAAGCCAAGAAAAAAGATGTGTGGAAATGAATGTAGATGTGGATAAGGTTTATCAAATTGATGACCTTGTAAGAGGAAAAGAAGTGGTATTTGCAGCAACTGGAGTCTCTCATGGAGAACTTTTAGATGGTGTAAAGTATTCTCAGAAGAATAGGGCATCGACTCATACTTTAGTATTAAGATCAGAAACAGGAACCCTAAGGTTTATCCAGGCTGAACATCAGTTGGAGAGAAAACCTGAATATGCAAAATAAAAAAATATAATCTAAGGCCTCTTGGCCTTAGATTATTGTTTATATATTGATATGAC
>CAZXWU010000335.1:0-1072 GCA_964644495.1 uncultured Tissierella sp. | reverse complement strand
GGCAAAAGATTTAAAAATTCCAAGTGCCTATAGATATAACAAGGCGGAATTAATAAAGTTGATCCATGCAAAACTAAGCTCAGAAGATGAGGCCAAGGACAGGGGCAAGACCATAGATATAAATAATTTGAATATGGATGGTTTGTCTGACAAGGCCAGTGAAGAAATTGAAAAGCAGGATGAAGTAAATGGGGCAGAGGGAATACTTGATATACATCAAGATGGATATGGATTTTTAAGAACGGATAATTACTTATCAGGTGAAGAAGACATATACATATCACCTTCACAGATTAGAAGGTTTAGACTAGATACAGGTGATAAGATTTTTGGTATTACAAGAGAACCAAATCAGGGGGAAAGATACAAGGCCCTATTATATATTCAATCTGTCAACGGAATGGATCCGGAATCTGCAAGAAGAAGACCGAAGTTTGAATCACTAACTCCAATTTATCCAAGAGAAAGACTAAAATTAGAATCTAAAAACAACGAACTTGCTACTAGAATCATAGATTTAATCTCACCAATAGGAAAGGGTCAAAGAGGTATGATAGCCTCCCCACCAAAAGCAGGAAAAACTACTCTCTTAAAAATGGTAGCTAATGCTATTGCAAAAAATCATCCAGAAGTTGAGATAATAGTATTATTAATAGGTGAAAGACCAGAAGAGGTTACTGATATGCAAAGGTCAGTAGATGGTGATGTTGTATATTCAACATTTGATGAATTACCACAACACCATGCCAAGGTTTCTGAAATTGTTCTAGAAAGGGCAAAGAGATTGGTAGAACACGGTAAGGATGTAGTGATTTTACTAGACAGTATAACCAGGCTGGCAAGGGCCTATAACTTAACCATCCCATCTTCAGGAAGAACATTATCCGGAGGTCTTGATCCAGCAGCACTTCATAAACCAAAGAGATTTTTTGGTGCAGCAAGGAATATGGAGGAGGGGGGAAGCTTGACAATTCTAGCAACTGCCCTGGTGGAAACAGGAAGTAGGATGGACGATGTAATATTTGAGGAGTTTAAGGGTACAGGTAATATGGAGCTTCACTTGGACAGAGGA
>CAZXWU010000334.1:0-2014 GCA_964644495.1 uncultured Tissierella sp. | reverse complement strand
AGTTCGTTGTGGCCTACCTCAATACCAGGAACGAACCAACAGCCATCCATACAGTCAGTGTGGGCACAGTCAACAGCTCCTTAGTTCATCCAAGAGAGGTAATGAAGGGTGCAATTCTCTCTAATGCGACAAGCATCCTGCTCAGTCATAACCATCCATCTGGGAGTAATGTTGAACCCAGTAATGAAGACATCAGCATCACAAAGAGATTGGTGGAAGCAGGCAAACTACTAGGGATAGAGGTCAAGGATCACATCATAATCGGCGGTGAGGGGCGGTACTACAGCTTCAAGCAAGAAGGGAGGATCAAGTTAATGATGCCAGCAAGATTCACAGGAATTAAGTACATGACAAGAGGGATTGAAGAGCGACTACCGGCAGTTCTAGTGGGCTACCTGTGGTCTTTGATTGAGAGATTGAAAACAAATAAGGATATACCCATGGACTACCTACAAGTATTTGACTTAAAGCCAGTAGGGAAAGGTAATAGGAAGATGCTGCGGATTACACATAGCCAAGAAGAACCATTCTACAAAGCAACACACGATCTCAATCATTTCACTAAGCTAGAGGCAAAGATTTTTGTAATAGATGATGGGGGTCATGTAACTATGATGTTGGCAGAAGAATACTAAAGATCCATCTAAAGCAAGTGGGACCTAAGACTAGGGATTAAGTAGACAAAAAAGTAGATAAGTGAGTAAACAAGTAAATAAGATGAACTTAATAAGAATTTTAGATATCCTAAGATGGAGGGAAAATCATGAGTGGTAGTAAAGATGAAATTCAAGAATCAATGAAGCAGTTTTTAAAAAGGCCATTAGAAAGGAAGGATGTAAGGATTACAACTTACCTAGAAGTTGAATTATACGATGAGATAATGAGATTAAAAAAAGCAGGAATCAGCATAAAGAAAGTTATAAATGAAGCGGTGGCAGATATTCTTAAGAAATACGATTTAATATAAGTTTTAGTAGTATAAATTTATAATACTTGCTATTAGTTACAATTGAGATAAGTCCCTAATCTTCTAGATGGAGATTAGGGGATTTTTTTTGCACGTAATCTGTTATTCCTATCCATAAGGGGGCTAATATATAATGATCTTACCCCAAGAAGTGATATAATGGAAAGGTAGTAGAATAAATAATTAGGAGGGGCTATGGAAAGTAAAACTTGTAGTAAAAAATATAGTAGTGAACAGGAAGGTTCGGAAGAGGAAAATACTAAAGGAAAGCTGAACAAAGAAGACATGTCTAGTGAAGAGATGGCTGAAATTCTCAAAATATCAGATCGTACTGTTAAGAATACTCTTAGAAAGCTATGTGAGGACAATGAGGGGATTGATATGGATGATTTCAAAGAAGGAAAAAACTATCGATTTAAAGCTTCTTGGAATGGAATATTAATAGTGCTTTTACAGGTAAGTGACTTACCACGGTATGATAAGAGGAAAAGTCAGTATACACTAGAAGGCTATGTGCAACACATGGAGATCATGTTAAAAAATGTTGAGGAATACTTAACACCGCTGGACCAAGCATTGGTAAAAAGTCATAGCTCTTATCAACAAGCTATACTAGAAAAGGATTTATATGAGGTCCTTATGCATAGAATAGGATCAATTAGTACGCAAGTGGGACTAATGCCTGCTTCACTTCGTTTTCAGGCATTAGCTGGGATTATGGAAGCGATGGAAAATGTCCCGAGTTATTTAGCACAAAAAAATGCAAGGTATACAATTAAAAGGGCACAATATAAAAACCATGTTCAGAAGGATAAAAAGAATCTAATTGATGAACCTTTGTTTAAGGAAGATATTGAAGAGTACCTAATATCCTTACTCAAATTAAGGTTGCATGGGGAAGAAGGGATTCAGGAATCTTATAAAGTGGAAGTTGCAGGAGCTACTATGTTGGAGCAGTTAATATTAGGGGAGCTTACAGATACAGAGAATGAAGGAGTAAAGAAGATAGCGGGGGAAAGTAGAGAATATCTTCTACACCAACCAGAA
>CAZXWU010000333.1:0-2014 GCA_964644495.1 uncultured Tissierella sp. | reverse complement strand
ATACTAGACGATCCATTGGAAGAAAATGAGGATTACTATGTGTACCCAGAGAAAAGCTTAATAGAGTTTGAAAATATACTAGATTATCAGAGAAGGAAGAAAGTTTTATACATTAAATATTTTTATGGACATGAAGAAGTCCCAGCTATAGTCAAAGAAGTTTTATTAGAACTATTAAAGGATAGCGTGGTTAGCTCAGATACAACATCTAGAATGAAGTCGGAAACGTGGGAAGATTACTCTTATACTTTATCAGATACTAGTGAAACTAGGGCTAGTATATTATCTATGCTGGATAAATTCATAGAAGACAGCACTGAATATATAGAGAGTAGCTCCAATAAGATTAGGGCTATGCTCTTGTAGGGGGTGGCTTATGTATAGCAATGGCTTAATTCATAGAGTGGATATACATCCCATGGAAAGGAACACCTCCAATAGGACATCTAAGAGTCAAATGAAGGCCGATGTGGCCACTATGGAAGATATAGCTTGTAGAATTGTCAAGGATGAAAAGATTATGTTCCATCCTGACATTATCCTGAAAGTCGGTGATGTGATAAGGGATGCTAGAACAAATAAAGAATACATGGTTGAAGATGAATATATAGCAAACAACTTCAAGATTCATCATAGAACCTATAAGGTGAAAAGGAAGGTAGTATAGATGGCTGATAACTATTTTAAAATAGTAGTAAATCAGGATCAACTAGACAGGTTATTTAAGAAGTATGGGGAAGACTTAACAGAAAAAGCTATAAGAGTGACTACTAAATACACTAACAAGATAGCAAATGAAGCTAAGGAAATTATAGACGACTATAGATACAGGGATACGGGTAGGCTAATCAATTCGATTAAGCCTTCTATCCATGCCTATGTCGATAAAATAGTTGGGGAAGTCAATGCTGGAACTAAATATGCTAAATTTATTCATGATGGAGCCAAACACCCAACACCAGGCAGTGAAGAAACAGAAAGATTCTTTGTACCATTTAGAGTCGCACCAAGTTTATACAAGTGGGCGAAACGGAATAAGGTCATTGAAACCATAGATGGTGTTGATAGATTGGTTAGTACAGGCCAAGTGGTATATCCAAATAAGGGTGGGTTATTAGTCCACATAGCACCAACTAAGTATTTTGAAAAACCATTTAATAAGTATAAAGAGCAATTTATACAAGAAATATCAGAGATTGTAGGTGAATAAATGAAGAATTACTTTTATACAACAGAAATTGCTAAGGCAATAAAGGGATTGTTAGACGATAAGCTACCTATTGATGAAATAAAAAATATATCTGTAGGGGATTTCACTGTATTACCTGCACCTGATAAGTTAGATGAATATCTTCCAGCTGTAATTATAAATTTATCTGACAATGATGTAGTAGACAGTAATATTGCCCTAGATATATACACCCAACAATATACCTACGATATCCACTTGATCTATCCATATAAATTCAAGGAATTTGAAGATACTCCAGTGGAAGCTATTAAGAAAGCTGAAATGGTAGCCAATATTTTAATGAATCATAAGACCTTGGATGGCTTTACCATCTACTCATCAGAGGATGAAGCTGGTGGCCAAATAGTTACATCTGCCATTTCAAGATTAAACTTTGATAACGCAGAAACAAAGATGTTTAGAGCTTTAGATGTACCAGCTTATATAGTTCATATTGAATACTATTTAGCATTTAGAACATATAGAGGATAGGAGGTTTTAAGGATGAGAGTTATATTTAGAGGCTTAGGCCCAAATGACAATATTGTATTTAAGGACAAGGATGAAAAAGAAAAACAAGTCAAAAACGGAGCAATTGTTGACCTGGAAGAAGATATAGCGAAAGCTTATATAGAAGTAGGCCTAGCCTATGAAGTGGTGGACGAAAAAGAAGCTAAAAAGATCCAGGAAGGAATACTAAAAAACAATAAAAAAAGAAAAGAAATAGAGGAAAAGGAAACTAAGAAAGGTGGGAAAAAATAATGGTTCAAAAAAGATTATCGG
>CAZXWU010000332.1:0-2015 GCA_964644495.1 uncultured Tissierella sp. | reverse complement strand
TATATAATCGATATATGCGGGCAATAGTTGCAGATTACAAATTTAATGGTAAGAGCTATCTATACAAACCTTTAGGACAACTAATGTTAGGGACAATAAAGGAGAGAGACTTACAAAAGGATATAGATTTGATTATGTACATGCCTTCTCACAGACGAAAGGAAGCCAAAAGAGGATATAATCAAGCACACTTGTTAGCCACATATATTGGAAAGAATCTAGATATAAAGGTATCTCATAATAATCTTATAAAGGTGAGACATACAAAGGATCAAAATAAACTAAACGGATTTGAAAGATTGACCAACTTAAATAATTCATTTAGAGTGAAGGACAGGCAAGAGATAAGAGATAAAAGGATACTGCTTATAGATGATATAATCACTACAGGTGCAACTATGGAAGAGTGCAGTAAGGAACTAATTAAAAATGAGGCTAAAGAAGTCCTGGGACTTGCTCTAACCTCAAGTAGAAAGCTTTAGAAAAGGATGACAACTATTGGCCTATAATTTACCCAATCTCTTAGAAATGATACTCATATTATTATGAAGCCTATAACCATAGGTCTTGAAATGATTTATGGTTGCATTGATTTCGCCGCCAAGTATGATAATGATGCTGCTTATATATAACCATACCAAGAGTAATATAATCCCTACTAGACTACCGTAGGTTATGGCATACCTGCCAAAATTATTTACATAATATGAAAATAATATGGATATCAACATCCAGCCTAAGGATGCAAATATTGCACCAGGCAAAGTGCTGGTAAAAGGAATCTCTTTTATCTTTGATGTACAGGGGCTAAATTTATATAACAAGGCAAATATTAGTACCATATATAGCAAAGGTATAATGATTCTTAAATATGCCCAAAGATATCTAAATATATCCGCTAATCCAAAGAGGGAGAAGAGTTTATTTCCTAATACTTCTCCAAATACTAAAGTCAGAAATACTAATGTTAGTAGTATCAAGAGGGCTAGGGTAAAGACTAGAGACATCAACTTAAGCCTTATAAATGATCTTGACTCCTCATAGTCATAGGCTCTGTTTATAGCCTTGATTACCGCAGTAATACCTGAGGATGCTGTCCATAGACCAAGAAATGCGGCTATTGAAAGCAAACCTTGACTACTACTTATGGAAATTTCTGATACAAAGCCTTCAATTAGACTTTGGGTTTCTAAAGGTAAATACATTATCAGTCCAGCTAGTACATCTTCTCTAACTAAAGAAGTATAGCTTAGGAGATTTAAAAAAACTATTATAAATGGGAACATTGAAAGAATCAGGAAATATGCTAGTTGTGTCCCGGAGGCCAAAACAGCATCCTCTTTAATTCTAAACAATAGCTGATCCAAAAAAACCACCGGTTTCAATTTTGACAATTTTATTAAACGATTTTTAATAAATATCACCTACTTTAAGTACTTATCAAACCATTCACTGATTTCTTTTAACCTTTTAATTCGACTTTTTGGCTTGCCAGAACGACTTAGTTCATGATTTTCTCCCTTAAATATACATAGCCTAGACTCAACCCCATGATATTTTAAAGAAGTAAACATCTGTATTGGCTCAGCTAACCAGCAACGGTAATCTTCTTCAGAATGAATAAATAAGGTTGGTGTAGTTATCCTATCTGCATATTTCATTGGTGATTGATCCCAGAGCTTATCAAAATCACTCCAAGGACTTCCTCCTATTTGGTCATCAACAAAATAATACCCAATATCAGTGGTGGCAAACTTTGATATCCAATTAGATATACTTCTTTGTGAGACAGCTGCTTTGAATCGATCTGTATGGCCTATAATCCAATTTGTCATAAAGCCACCATATGATCCCCCTGTAAGACCCAGTCTATCCTTGTCTATAAAGTCATATTTCTCCAAGACTAAATCCGTAAATCTCATTATATCTTCATAATCTATTGTTCCATATTTACCCCGAATATCTGCAAATCCATCACCCTTACCATCGCTACCCCTAGGATTACAGAAAAATAC
>CAZXWU010000331.1:0-2016 GCA_964644495.1 uncultured Tissierella sp. | reverse complement strand
TACCAACCAGGAAAACTGTTGATCCTGCAAGTCCTGCTGCTACTCCTGATATAAATCCCATTTTCAGCCCTAATTGTAATCCTTTTTCTAGTCCTTTTTTTCCACCTATACCGGCACCTACAACTGCTCCTCCAACTGTTCCCATTAATATCTTTTTACCATTCATAGTATCACCTCTTATTAAAATATACCCTTTAACCTTGAAAAATATAAATTAAATTCTATATTTTCATAATTTAATAGGCATCTTTCATTATAGAATTTATAATATTATTCATTTTATCCACTAATCCTTCCCAAGAAAAAGACTTTATCTTATCTTCCATCTCATTGTGAGAATTTTTATTTTCCCTTACATTTTGAATTTGAGATAATATAGCTTGTTTTAGATTTTCTTTGAATTCTGGTAGATCTTCTTTTACTGGTTTATCAATATCATAAATTCTAGGAAGTGGAATATATTTAATTACTCCTGACTCCTCTATTTCTTTACCTAAAAGTGTCATTAAGGCTTCTATCTCTGTTGTTACAACATATAATCCACAAGCCAAACTTTCTATAGCCATGAGACCTAAACCTTCATAATAGGAGGGCATAAGATATATATCTTTTGTTCTTAATTCATCTCCTAAGGCCCTTTGATCTTTAACATTATATATTCTTATACTCTTGTCATCTTTAATATAAGATTCTATTTTTTTCTCATTTTCCTTATCTGGATTCCCTATAATATCTAAAGTTATATCATCTAATCCTAAGGATTTATAAACCTCTATAAGTTCGTATATTCCCTTAGAAGGATCTATTTTAGCACAAAATACTAACCTGATTTTATCAGACTTTTCTTTTTCTTTTGGATAATAAAAGATATCTTGATTAAATCCTCCACCTACTGCAATTATATTTTCTTTATTAATACCATACATTTCAACTATTTCATCTTTTTGCTCTTCCGAAGCTGAAAATACATAATCTAATTTATCTAAATTTTTTACATACTTATCTTTAAGTTTAGGATTCATCATGGCTTGTCTTAAATCGGTATTATGACAAATTCCAATAATTATTGTGTCTGAAAATATTTCCCTAACTAAGGAAGTTAATATCCAAAGATGGTGAGCAAATATAATATCTGGCTGGAATTCATCTTTTACCTTTATTAATTTCTCCTTAAAAGCATTCTTCCAACTACTTATCATTTCATCCGTCATTTCTGAATATAGGGTATTTTCATAAGGCATAACATCACTCATTCCAACTATGGGAAATGGTAATTCTTCATTTTTAAAAATTATGGGATATTGCTCTTCCTTCCCCAATATGTCCCAATTTTCTTCATCTTGCAGTCCAAAAACAGCCTTCTGTTCATGATTATATTTCTTAAACTCTTCAACCATATTGGAATAATATACTCCGGAACCTGTCCTAGATGGTAATTGTGCTAAAACATGTAGTATTTTCATGATTTGCCCTCTTTTCTATTTTGTATTTTATTATATGATAATTTTACCTTATAATAGATAATTATACTATACCCAAAACCACCAATGATTCCATAGGTATTATAGGGGTATATATACTAAAATAATTAGTAATTGTTGAAGTCCTAGATCAGATATATTTGATTTAAAATTATGATTTTTGTAATATTTTAGAGGTGATGTATTGAAAGAAAATAATAACTCAAATTATTATCGTAGTAAGACTATTAAATTAACAATACCAGTATTTTTAGAGTTATTGATAAGTAGTTTATTTGGAATGGTTGATATGATGATGGTTGGTAACAGTGGACCACCCAACATCACTACACCTTCTATTGCTGCAACTGGTATAACTAATCAAGTCATGTTCATAGGTATAGCCATGGCCCAAGCCATGAGTGCTGGTGGTACTGCAATGATATCTAGATACACTGGGCTAATAAAGTGGAAAAGATACCTGATGTGGTTAAACATCTTATTGTCCTTATGATAACAATCTTAATTATTCCCTTTGTCACAATTAACCAATTGA
>CAZXWU010000330.1:541-2046 GCA_964644495.1 uncultured Tissierella sp. | reverse complement strand
ACATATATTTAATTATATGTTTAAGGGAGGTAATATTTTACTAATATTGATAAAATCTTCTAAAGATAGATTTTCTGCTCTTATTTCTGGCTTTATATTGATCTCTTCTAGGCATTTCCTGATTTCATCCTTATCTAGGTCAAATCCATAAGTCGAGAGAGCATTGAGTAGAGTCTTTCGCCTCTTGGAAAATCCAGCCTTAACTACTAAAAATAATTGTTCTCTGTCTAGGTCTGGTAATTCTTCCCTGATATTTAACTTTATAACAGATGAATCGATTTTAGGCTGAGGCATAAATACTGTCTTGGGAGCTTTCAAGATTATCTCTGGCCTACTAAAGAAATTTACAAATACTGATAGGGAACCATATACCTTAGACCCATGGGATGCTACCATCCTATCTGCTACTTCTTTTTGGACCATTACCGTGATGGATTCTATATTGAAACTCTCTTCCAAGAACATTCCTATAATAGGTGTGGTTACGTAATAGGGCAGGTTGGCTACTACTTTTACTGGTCCACCACCCAATTTTTCATCTATAATTTGCTTTACATCTATTTTTAAAATATCACCATGGACGATCTCAACATTATCATAAGCTTGGAGGGTATCAGCCAGAACGGGTATCAAAGAATCATCAAGCTCAACGGATACAACCTTCTTTGCATTGAGGGCCAGCTCTTCCGTCAAAGTACCTATACCCGGACCAACTTCAAGGACATAATCATCCTTTGTAATATTTGCCCCTTGAACTATCTTTCTAACGATATTTCCATCGATTAGGAAGTTTTGCCCTAGGCTCTTTGAAAATCTAAAACCATATCTATCTATTATTTCCCTCACGTATTTTGGGGAGTATAATCTATTATTTGTCACTTGAATCGATCCTCTCAATTGCATTTAAGAATTCTTCCCTTGTAACTCCAAAGTTGTTTAGCCTGTTTAAAAACTGTTTTGCATTTGCATAACCAATACCCAAGATATCACCTATCATATCCCTTCTACTACTGGAATCAGGTCCACCTGCTAGGCCAAATTCTATTAGGTCTTCCTTGGAAAACAGGCTTTGCTTTTCTATCTTGCTTGGCCTTGCCTTATTGATTGCTGCAATTATATCTTCCTTTGTTGCATTTTCTACTCCTATGTCACCCTTTTTAAGGGCTTTCCCTTGGGGTAGAAAGGCATGCTTGGGATTCCTGATATGTTTGGATAGATCACGGCGTATTTGCTCTCCAGCGTAATCTGGGTCTGTTAGAATGATGATGCCTCTTCTTTCGGATAGGGACTTTAAGGTTTTAATGAATTCCTTCTTATATCCAAATCCATTTGTTGCTATGACCTCTGCATCTAGGGCTGCTTTTACCGCTGTGATATCATCTTTTCCTTCTACTACTATAACTTCCTTGATCATAAGCTATTCCTTTCTTCCTTCACAAATAAATAAGACAAGGGGACAAGACAAGGGGACGTTTCATCTGTCTTCTTTTTGGCGCATGAACAAA
>CAZXWU010000330.1:0-531 GCA_964644495.1 uncultured Tissierella sp. | reverse complement strand
CATAAGCTATTCCTTTCTTCGCGAATCAACAAAGGGGACGTGAAACTTTGTTCATTTTGCGTGGGACACAACTCCTGACCCTCTGTCCCTCTGTGCAACTGGAGAACCGTCCCCGAATTGCACTCTATATCCCGAATAGGTCTTTGGTATTTTTGCTTGTTGCTGCTGCTACTTCTTCTACTGTGATGTTTTTTATCTTTGCTATTTGTTCTGCTACGTATTTTACGTACATTGGCTGGTTTCTTTTGCCCCTGTATGGTTCTGGTGTTAGGTAGGGGCAGTCTGTTTCTATTAGTAGTTTATCTAATGGTACATCCTGAGCCACCTCTCTGACTACCCTTGCATTTTTAAAGGTCACCGGTCCAGCTATGGATATATAGAAGCCTAGCTTCATATACTCCCTAGCTACCTCTACACTTCCTGAGAAGCAATGCATGACCCCCCTAAGGCTTCCATCTTGGGCTTCTTTGATGGTGTCAAAGGTCTCCTTGGTGGCCTCTCTTGAGTGGATTACTACGGGTAGATCTAGTT
>CAZXWU010000329.1:0-2055 GCA_964644495.1 uncultured Tissierella sp. | reverse complement strand
ATATCTGTTCCGTATCCTGAAGCCTCTCCAATATTTGCTCTAACAGGAGCTGTAAGTCCCATTGAAGTAGGTATATCCCTACGACTCATCAAAATATTGGTTCTGGTCTCCTTAAATAAATCCACCATAACATTCACCTTATCAAAAAACCCTAACTCTAAAGCAAGGTTATGCTTGTATGAAGTTTCCCATGTTATATCAGAGTTTGCATAACGTTTAATATTAATTCCACTTCTAGTATATTTTGACTCTCTGCCAAAAGTAGAACCTCTAGAACTATCATCCATATTTACATTCGATAAATAAAAGAAACGATCAGAAGCTGACCCAATAGCGTCGTTACCTACTACTCCGTATGTATATCTAATTCTAAAGTTATTCACGGTTGATTTGATATTCTCCCAAAATTCTTCATTTGAAACACTCCACGCTACACCCATAGATGGGAAAAAGCCGAAGCGATGAGTTTTATCAAATCTCTCACTACCATTATAACCAAAGTTAAACTCTCCATAGTATCGGCTGTCATATGAATAAGTAGCTCTTCCCGATAATCCTAAGTTTCTAGATGGAAGAGATAATTGCAAATCATTTGCCTTAGCAGTTGACTCTGATCGCATCATCCCAACCAACATACCACTTACCATGTGTTTATCAATAAATGTTTTTGAATAATCAAGGGCAAACTCACCATATATAACAGATAACTGAGCTCGTGCATTTCCATCTGTTGAAAAATCTAGATACTCTGTACCACTATCTTCATTAAGAGGCATTAATGAATAAGAACCATCTCTTCTATTATAATTAGTCAACTCATAATAAAAAGGTTTATATTCACGAAGCATATCATATCTAGAAGTTCTATTAGTATTAAACATTGCTCTAAAGTTCAATCCCTTTGTAATAAAATCTAGTTTTTGTTTTAACTCCATTTGAGCCATCATCAAAGAGCGATCATATTCCCTATAACCTCTTACCATTTTTGCGTATGGATTATTATAAGAACGACCATCAATACCCCCAAATAAAATATGCTGTGAATGCATATGCTCTTCATCTTTAGGGTAAAAGGGCAGGAAGTCTACAGGGCTTGAGGTAACAACTTGTTGATACACTTCGGATCCACCATCAATCGGACCATTATAATTATCGAAGTTACCATTCAACCTAACAATCATTTCAGTTGTGGGAGTAATGTTTATATTCACGTTAGCCCTCAAAGTATAGGTTTGTAAATCTACGTTATTATTAAAGTCACTTACAGAAGGGACTTTCAACATTCCATTATCTTTTGAGTAAGAACCTGCAACAAAATATCTAGCAACAGGACCTCCACCACTAACACTTAAGTTATAACGTTGGTTTAGAGCAGTATTTTTAAAAAGAAAATCTTTCCAATCAACAGCGGGATACGCCATTGGATGGTTACCTTCTCTAGTTCTGTCTATCTTTTCAGGAGAGTACATTTTAAATTCAAAAGGATTACGAGCAATCTGAGCTTCATTGTATAGCTGCATATAAGATACTGGATCTGTAAATTCAACATCTTGAGTGGGAGAGGACACAGATGCCTCAGCCCTGAAAGCTATAACTGGCTTCCCTTCAACTCCTTGTTTCGTTGTTACATATATCACTCCATTTGCACCACGAGCACCATAAAGAGCTGTAGAAGTAGCATCTTTGAAAACAGAAAAACTTTCTATATCATCTGGTCTTAAACGTGACAACTCAGTTGTGGTAACCTCCATTCCATCAATTAATATCAAAGGATTTACTTTACCTGTTCCAAATGTTGTAACACCTCTAATAAAGAAGTCTGCATCATCTTGCCCAGGTTCACCACTTCTCTGATAAGAAATAACCCCAGCCACCTGTCCAGCTAAAGCATTAGTTAAATTAGAAGCTGGAACTCTCAGGTCTTGCGGCCTTATTGAAGTAACTGACCCCACTAAATCCGTCTTCTTTTGTTTACCAAATGCAACCACAGTAACCTCATCTAACTTACTTGTTTTTTCAAGCAGCCTCACATCAACAACATTACTACTTCCAACT
>CAZXWU010000328.1:0-2059 GCA_964644495.1 uncultured Tissierella sp. | reverse complement strand
AGGTTCCTTGTAGGTTTTTTATGCTTGCTGCTTATTTCTCTTATGTAGCCATAAGAATATCCTAGCTCTGCAGCTATATCTATTAATGACTTCTCTTTTATATCTCTCATGAATACTACCTTTTTATCTAGTCCTTCTAGTTCCTCTATGCATTTCTCTATGTTCTCTTTAGACTCTATCATCTTCTTTAAAGTACGTTCATGTAAGTAAATATGATTTTCCAAATGTTGCAGCCTAATTATATAAGCTTCAAATCCCATTTGACTCCCAGATTGGATATTAGGTCTGCTATAGTCTATTCCTGTTACTTCTGATGGCCCACCAACCTTTGCAAGTCTATTTAGAGATTCTATCTCTGCCTGGTATACTTCAAGTCTGTATTTCGACATCTCTATTTCGCTGCATAGTTCTTTATAAGATTTTATTATATCCATAGCTACACACCTTTCCTTTCAGCTTCAAGTTGTCTTAGCACTATATCAATGTTTAGTTTAGTGCTATAGATATATTGCATATTGCTTTCATATAGAGTCTCAGCTACATCTCTTTCAAATTTTAACTTAGCTATAACTGCATTACCTCTTACTAAGTCATTTATTATTGTAACTGGTATTCCCTTGTCTCTAAGGATTAATATCTCCTTTGCCACCTCTACCCTGTAGTCTCTTTCTGCTAATGCTTTTTTTCTTCCTCTTTCTCTAATTATTCTAATGGCTTTATTTAAATCTTCTCTAAGATCACTTAGCTCTATCTGTAGGCTTTGCATATTAACCCCCTATATATAAGACTTATTTCCCATTAATCTAAATATGACATCCTCTTTCAATATACCATTTACACTTAGAATCTTTCTAAAGGCTCTGTTTGCTTGCTTTTCTTTTAGTCCCAGTATTTCTATTAACTCTGCTATATTATAGTATCCACTGTCTAGTACTTTGTTTAACTCTTTTTCCATTTCAATCTTATAAGCTAGATCTACTTTTCTATTTAAATGTGGGCCATGATTACCTCTATGATCTTCTGGACTTAGTCTTTTATAGTTCAATTCAAAGTCTAGCCCTCCTTGCCTTTTAAATACTATATGATGTTTCTCTAAGTACATTTATCTCCCCCCTAATGTAAAAGACATCAAATCAACCTATTAAGGTCAACTTGATGTCGCTGTTTGTACAGTAGACAATTATCTAGTTATTGTTTTCTCTTAGTTCTCTTCTAGTTCTTCATATCTTTCAGGGTATAGCTCCTTAATTAGCCTTAACTCGTTCTTTCTAAGTAACAAGTCTATAAAGTACTGATGATCTATATCTGTAATTCCTATTCTCCCATCTTTTACTATTGTTTCATATAGATTTCCTTTAAGGCTTTTATAAACTCTTCTTCTTACTTCTCTTGTCATTCTATAGCTCTTCATAAAAGTTATATCTGCTAGTTCCCTCTCAATGCATTCATACAGCTTAGTTGATGCAGTTATATTATATATTTTCCCATTTTGATAATATTTTTCTTCTGCTTTCTCTTCATTCTCCAATTATAAACTCCCCCTTTACCAATGCTTATCATAATCTACACTTGATGCAAATATATACTCCTCTTCCTCTTCCTTGCTTTCTTTAGCATAGTCTAAATAAGCTCCAATAAATCTACTTGCATCTTTACGACTGTACCCTTTAAACCTTATACCAAGAGTTACTTCTATAAAGTCTATAGCCGATTGCTGCCTATTGCTTATTGAATTACTCATATTTAACCCCCCTTTACTGCTGCCTATTCTACTTGTTATGCATGGTTAATCAATGTCTACTATAGACAATCATTTAATTTTATATCTCTTTTTTAATTCTTCAGCTCTATCTGCGTATTGGTTTAGTAATCTTTTTTCTTGGTTGATATCTTTTTCTGTAGCCCCATCCCTTTTTACATATAGTTGTAAGGCATGTTTTATGATCTGTACTTTTTTATATTCTTTCAAATCAATATACCTTCTTCCTATCTCTTTGGCTAAAGTCCATTTGTAGGTTTCCATTATGATTGCTTACCTCTATTTGAAAATAATCTAACT
>CAZXWU010000327.1:0-2061 GCA_964644495.1 uncultured Tissierella sp. | reverse complement strand
TAATAACGTTTTTACCTACCAGACTGAAAGCTTGTGAGTTGGAGCTAATAGCACCTAGATTTTGCATCTGTTCCAACTGTGAAAATGTTGCCAGTTGAGCTACATATTCGGTGTTAGAACTGGGGTTAAGTGGATCTTGATATTTCATCTGTGTAACAAGTAGCTGTAAAAAAGCATCCTTACCTAGTTCATTCTTTCCTTTACTTGCTGTTTTACTTTTGCTTGACTGCTCGACCACGCCATTTTCAACTTTCTTAATCAATTCACTCATGGCTTTCCTCCTTTTTATTAGTATATGAAGCTATGCCTTATAGTTAATGCTATTCCCTATAGTACCGATAACATAGTTTGAGTTGTCAGATTCTACATCCTCTTCACTCATGGCAACCGCTTCCTCGAAGGTGATCTTTCGTCCAATATCAGCTTTCTTTCTTGTTGCTTGATTGTCATCACCAGACTGTTTATTCTGATTAAATGAATACCCGCCTACTGTAACATCAATAGTATCTACTTTGATACCATGCTCAGCAAGATTTTCCTTTAGAATAACCATCTGACTTTCCACAGCTTCCTTAGCCATGTCATTTTGTACGACAAATTGTGCTGACATAACGCCTTCTCTTGAACTAACCGTCAGATTTACCTTACCAAGATGTTCAGGATATAGTTGAAGCTCCATTGTTGTTTGTCCAGGCTTTGCCATAACACGAATTTTTTCCACCATCTGCTCTGCAATATCTCTAATGTCATATACTCTGATACTATCATCAGTAAATTCGACTATGGGCTTATCATAATATGTACTTAAATTATCAACAAATGCCTCAAATCCCTCTATCTCGTAGGTTATACTGTCGCTGCTTTTTGTATCTGACAAATCCTTTGTGTTAGCCAAATCATTATTATCTGTATCTGTCAGATCACTTTTGTCCATTGTTGCTATACCTTGATTCTTGTTGTCACTGTCTTCGGAGATTACCTGCTGTGTTTCAACCTTAAGCTTCGATTCTTGTATGTCTATTGGCATATCAGAATCATTCAAAACCGGTGCCTGCTGTTCTTCATTGTCCACGGCTAAAGAATCAAAATCCACAGTTTCACTCTGTTTTCCACTCTTTATTTCACTCTGTGTAAGTATTTCCTTGATATCTTCTTGAGTCATATCAGGTGGTATTTGCTGCTCAATATCCTCTACAGAAGCTAACAGTTTTTGAAATGTGTTTTGAAGCTCTTCATCCAAAAGAATTTCCATTGGATCTGTTAGTCCCTTATCTTTAAGTAGCATTTCCATGATTACCTGAGGTTTTGAAAGGTCAGTTAAAGTAACTCCCATTTCTGTCATCATAGAATCAAGTTCTTCAGGTGTAAGATTAAGCTCATTCATAATAATACTTTGAATCTGATCAAAAACACTTAAAACAAGTTCTGCAGAGCTAGTGTCTATATCCTCTGATGTTTTCTTGTTATTGATCTTCAAATTCTTACTTTCCTTAGACTCTGACAATGGTTTGTTCACTGAAGTCTCTACTTTGTCACTGGCAGCTTTTGCTTTTTTAACAGTCTGGGAGTTGTCTTTTCCTTTAATACTGTTATCAAGATATGAATCAAAATTACTGCCCTTTGTACTCTTTGCCGTAGTGCTGAAATCGTAGGTTATTCCTATAATCCCCGTAGTTTGTGCCACTACGTTTTGCATCATCGCTTTTCATCCCTCCTTTCCTGTAAGATTTTTATCTCAACAGGAATTTTAACAACTTTCTTCCTGATGTGACCACATGTTATGGTGCCAGTCTCTCTTCATCCATATCCAGCATCTTCTTTGTTATCTTAGCTGCCATTACATGGTCCATCTCTGCTAATATGGCAGCGCTTTCTTTAGGCTTCATAGCAAGTAAAATCTTTGCAACTGACTCGACATCAGCTGTCATGGTTTCTAATACAAGAGCTGCAGCTTCAGGATCCATGTTTTTATATATATCTGCTTTTTCTTGAATAGCATCTGAATACTGTAACTGTTCCACTACCTGTCTATAGATTGTCTCTGCATTGGTAGGATTGATA
>CAZXWU010000326.1:1846-2062 GCA_964644495.1 uncultured Tissierella sp. | reverse complement strand
TGAAGAAATAGGTTCACCAGCAGAAGAAGGATATATACCAAGAGGTATAAGAAAGAACTTCTTCACAGAAAAAAGAGGATCAGAAAGAGCAATAGAAATGCTATTAAAGAAAATTAAAGGCGAAGAATTTGAAACTGAGTTCCCAATGCCAAACTTTGATAGAGTAGATCCTAACCCAGCAGTTAAAGATATAACTAAAGCAACAATAGCAATAGT
>CAZXWU010000326.1:0-1836 GCA_964644495.1 uncultured Tissierella sp. | reverse complement strand
CCAGATCATATTGAATCATCATCAGCTTCAAAATATGGTAAATATGACATTGATGGAGTAGATGATTTATTAGAAGGTGAATGGGAAACAGCTCATGGTGGACATGACCCTGTATATGCTAATATAGATGCTGATAGAGTTATTCCTGTTGATGTTCTAAGAACATTGGAAAAAGAAGGTAAGATAGGAAAATTACACAGATACTTCTATAGTACTGTAGGTAATGGTACATCAGTAGCAAACTCAAAAGCTTTTGCAGAAGAATTCTCAAAAGAATTAGTTGCTGATGGTGTAGATGCAGTTATCTTAACTTCAACGTGAGGTACTTGTACACGTTGCGGAGCAACAATGGTTAAAGAAGTAGAACGTGCAGGATTACCTGTAGTTCACATTTGTACAGTAGTACCAATATCATTAACAGTTGGAGCTAATAGAATAGTTCCAGCAATAGCAATACCTCATCCATTAGGAAATCCTAATTTAGAAAAAGATGAAGAAGTTGCATTAAGAAGAAAAATAGTTGAAAAAGCATTAGTAGCTTTAACAACGGAAGTTGATGATCAAACAGTATTTGAAGACTAATTAAGTTAAGATATAACTTTAAATGGGTGATAAAATTATCACCCATTTAAAATATATACATTCATAAATTTACGGAGGTGGAAAAATGAATTTTCCAGTAATAAAAGGAAGTAGCTATGTTTTATGCCACGCAGAGGATATGGTACTTCACAATGGTACAACACAAACAACAGAAATGATTACAAACCCAGAATCAGAGTATTTAAAAAAATTACCAGAGCATTTAAGAACATTTGAAGAAGCAGTAAACTATTTACCAAACCAAGTGTATATAGGAAACAAGACACCAGAAGATTTAGATGGTGTAGAATTACCATGGTATAATAAGCCATTAGAAGGTGCTGATAGATTCGGTAAATATGGTGAAATAATGCCAGAAGAAGAGCTAATTGCACTAATTAAAATAGTAGACGTTTTTGATTTAGTAAAATTAACTGAAGAATTTACTGAAGATATGAAAGTGAAATTAGAAAGCCATCCAGTAATAAATGAAAAACTAATAGCAAATCTTAAAAAAGGATTTGAATTAGAAAGCATAGAAAAAGATATAAACGAAGGTGGAGAACCTATATATTTAGATGGAAAATTAATAGGTTGTGTAAAAACTGGTCATGCAGTTGATACAAACTTAAGCGCACATGTATTATTTGAAAACTTAGTAGCAAAAGCTTCAGGAGTATTAGCAGGACTGCACTTAGTAGACAAAGTTGACTTTGATCCAACTGAAGTAGACTATGTTATAGAATGTTCAGAAGAAGCAATTGGTGACATGAACCAAAGAGGTGGAGGAAACATGGCAAAATCAATAGCTGAGTTAGTTGGTTTTGTAAATGCTACTGGTTCTGACACTAGAGGTTTCTGTGCTGCACCAGCTCATGCTTTAGTAGTAGCAGCATCGTTAGTAAAAGCAGGAACATTTAAAAATGTAGTTGTAGTATCAGGTGGTTCAACTGCAAAACTAGGCATGAATGGTAAAAACCACGTAGAAAAAAATATGCCAGTATTAGAAGATGTTGTTGGAGGATTTGCAACATTAATATCTGAAAATGATGGAGTTAACCCTGTTATAAGAACAGATATGATAGGAAAGCATACAGTAGGAACTGGATCATCTCCACAAGCAGTAATGGGTTCATTAGTAAAAGCTCCATTAGAAGCAGCAGGATTAAAAATTACAGATGTAGATAAATTTGCATCAGAATTACAAAACCCAGATGTTACAGTACCAGCAGGAGCAGGAAATGTACCAGAAGC
>CAZXWU010000325.1:0-2071 GCA_964644495.1 uncultured Tissierella sp. | reverse complement strand
TCCTCAATATAATCTTCTCTTACTAAGAATATACCCCACCAGGGTATGTTTAATCATATTAAGATTGTTTAAAACTATTCATTATATCTGCAATTAAAGCACCTGCCTCTATTGGATTAGTACCATTAGAATGAATGTTAGATATAACGATTCTATCTGCCTCAGGCATTCCAACATATCCATTATAAGTTAAATAAGCACTTAATGATTTTGAAGTTGAAAGCCCAGGCCTTTCCCCAATAAGTATACAAGTTAATTTAGAATTCAAAACTTCAGTAATTTTATCCATAACAGGAACTCTTGCATATTTAACAAATATAGGAGTGCCCATTGATAAACTAAAGTTTTCTAAGCCCTGTTTTATTGAAGGTAATAAATCTCCAATATTTGATTCTAAAGCAGTGCTAGATAAACCGCCAGAAACTATTATTTGAACCTCAGGATTGTTAATACAACCATCTTTAAGTATTTTCTCAGTTTCTGTTGATAATTTTCTACCTAAGTCAGGCCTTGTTAAGTATTCATCCTTATCTTTACATAGAGTTTGTATAGGTAAAAGATTATTTTCCTCTATTATTTTTTCATCTACATCTGTAAAAACAGCATCCATTGAAGCAGCATTATCTATTTGATATCTTAATAAAGTATTTGTAAGATATCTCGGCCCAGCTCTCCAAACTGCAAGTCTAGCATCTCCACTCCCTCTTAAATGTTTGAAGCCTTCCTCATTATTCATATTAGGTATATTGGAAACTTCAGATAACTTTATATTGGATATATCTTCCAATTTATCAATTTCATCATTTGAATATTTTTTTGTATTATTTTTGTCCTTAATTTCTATTAATACTTGATTCACTATATTTTCTATATCTCTTTTATTCATTTTAATCCTCCTCTTCTATAGGAAAATAGATCCATCACCAGCTGTAGGTGTTAATATACCATTTTCATCTAATATATTATATGACTTTAACCAATCGAAGAATTCAGGTGCTGGTTTTCTATCTGTAAGTTCTCTCAAAGTTGCATCGTCATGATAACTTGTATCTTGATAACTTAACATAACATCGTCACCTACAGGAATTCCCATAAAGTAATTTGCTCCTGCTAAAGCTAACATAATTGTTGCCATTTCTTGATCATCTAATGATATGGAAGTATGATTTGTATAACATGGTGCCATACCCATAGGTAAACCTAGTAATTTTCCCATAAAATGATCCTCTAGATTTGCTCTAATCATTTCTTTACCATCATAAAGTGTTTCTGGTCCTATAAATCCAGAAACATTATTAACCATAAAAGGTCTAAAATATCTTGCAAATCCATAGGTTCTAGCCTCAAGAGTCATTTCATCAATTCCTTCATCTGCTCCAATGGAAACTTCTGAACCCTGACCTGTTTCGAAATATAATAAATTTGGCCCAGTTCCATTTGAATATTCCAATGCTAATTTATAAGCATCATCTAATATGGATTTATTTATTCCAAAATTATTGTGAGCTGAATCCGTACCAGCAATAGATTGGAATAACATACTTAAAGGGGCTCCTTTTTCCATGGCAGCCATTTGTGTTGATATATGTGAAAGAACGGTTAATTGAGTAGGAATGTCGTGTTTCATAACAAATTCATTCATTGCATTAGCTATTCTCATAGTATTATCAACTGAATCATTTACAGGATTAACTCCTAAACAAGCATCACCCGAACCATAACTAAGTCCTTCCATAATACTAGCCATAATCCCATCAATATTATCTGTAGTACTATTTGGCTGAAGTCTGAATGACAGAGTTCCTCTCTTACCAATTTCAGTAACACATTTAGTTGTAACATTAATTTTCTTTGCTCCATAAATTAAATCCATGGCTGTCATTAATTTAGTAACTGCAGCAGCAACTTCTCCAGTAATAGCTCTAGAATACCTATCCAGATCTTCCGCAGTTGTTGTATGTGATAAAATCCATTCTCTATATTCACCAATTGTCCAATTTTTAATCCTATTATATAAAACCTTATTCATACCATCAATATTCACCCTAGTAACCTCATCCTTATCATAGTC
>CAZXWU010000324.1:0-2075 GCA_964644495.1 uncultured Tissierella sp. | reverse complement strand
CATCTACACTATATTTATCCATTAACTCTATACTTTCATTATTCATAGCCAATATATATATCAAAGAATTGATTTCAACAATAATAATTCTTATATTGGCAGAAATGCTAATAGTATCTACTACTTTAATGTATTTACTACTAGCAAGTCCGCTAAAATTCTTTGCTAAAAACTTTGTTCCATATAGAGCTAATAAGGTTATTACTATAAATATAACTAAGTAAACTATTAGTTTAAAAATCATCTTTATAGTGGCAAACCCTCCAGTAGCTGATTCTACTTCTGCAAACACTGGCATAGATGTCAATAATAATAAGCTTAAGCATAGTATTATTATCCTTCTCATTTTCATTAACTCAGGGCCTTAGTAACTGCCTCTATTACTCTGTCTGCTTGGAAAGGTTTGACAATAAAGTCTTTTGCTCCTGCCTGTATTGCTTCAATTACCATTGCTTGCTGACCCATAGCAGAACACATAACTATTACAGCATCACTATTTATCTTCTTAATTTCCTTTACAGCTTCTATACCATCCATTTCTGGCATAGTTATATCCATTATAACTAGTTCAGGATTAAGCTCCTTGTATTTTTCAACTGCTTGGATTCCATTTTCAGCCTCACCTACAACCTCATAATCATTTTTAGTTAATATATCTTTTATCATCATTCTCATAAACGAAGCATCGTCTACGATAAGTATTCCATTTGCCATTTAAAGTACCCCCTAATTTATATTATTTTTTTGTCTGTTTCTATTTCTGTAATCCTAACTCCAAAACTATCATCTATAACCACTACTTCTCCACTTGCAATATACTTGCCATTCGCCAAAACTTTTAAAGGCTCCCCTACTAATTTATCTAACTCTATAATAGTTCCCATACCAAATTCCAGTATCTCACCTATCTTTTTATTAGTCCTACCTAGTTCAACCGTTATTTCTACTGGTATATCACCAACTAGATCGATTTCTGATCCATTCCTTACTAATTCTTCGCTGTCAAATGTTGGGAATTCTGGTTGTGAAACCAGGACAGGTTCTTGTGGAACACTTGCTTGTTTTTCTACCTTAGGTTGGACCTTAGCCTGCTTTGGTGGAATACTTTGCTTGCTTTCAACTTGTGGCTCAGGTTCAACTGCTATCTCTTCTACCACTTCACCAGGGCCTGCTTGTGAAATTTCTTCTTCTGGTTCTTCTGAAATTCCTCCACTCATTAAAGTCTCTACCATTTGCTTACCAAAATCTGCTGGTATTAATTGCATAATATTGCTATCTATATACTCGCCAATTTCCATTCTAAAAGAAATTTTAATTAAAGGTTCATTCCCCTTAAGAAGATCCATAGTTCTTTTTCCTTCGGAAAAAGTAACTTCCTCTGATTTTGGCGGCTTTATATCTATTTTTTTATTCAGCATGGAAGATAGTGATGTAGCCGATGAACCCATCATCTGATTCATTGCTTCGCTAACTGCACTTAAGTCAAGCTCTGTTAGTTCCCTATCTCTATCAATTTCATCCTTGCCCATCATAAGATCAGTTATAATCTTAACATCATCTGTTTTTAACATCATTATATTGGAACCCTCTAGTCCTTCGCTGTAACTAACATCCACAGCCACTAAAGGTGCTTCATATTCCTGAGCCAAAATTTCAGCTGTAGTTACTTTAACTGTTGGTGTGGTTATATTAACCTTCTTATCTAATAGGGTGGATAGTGTTGTTGCTGCTGTACCCATACTTATATTTCCTATTTCTCCAAGAGCATCTATCTCTATATCAGTCAATACATCAGAATAATCCTCTTCTTCGGCTGCTAAATCCCCATCAGTTTCCTTAACCTCCTGGGATTCATCTCTTATTCCTTCAACTTCTTCCATCTCTTCTATTTCTTCTGATTCATCAGATAAAGGATCATCTCCTTTTAATAGAGCATCTATCTCATCTTGAGATAACATATCATCACTCATTTATATTTTCACCTTCCTTTGCTACTTCTATTATTTTTATTGCCATTTTATTGCTAGATGACCCTACTTCTCCCTTAAACTTAACATTACTTCCAACTTTTAATG
>CAZXWU010000323.1:0-2083 GCA_964644495.1 uncultured Tissierella sp. | reverse complement strand
ATTCCTTATGGATATGCATCATGTATTCATTTGTACTATGTAAAAATAAGTTAATAGGCACATTCTCTCCACGCTCTATTATTTCATAATATGGATGCATTGCTTGACCCCCTGCCAATTGGTTATTTAAATATAATATATCAGAATTTTGCAAACCTTGCTATATGATGCTTGTCATTATGTAGGTCCTTTTTTGCTATTAAGTCTTTATAAGATATAAGCTAGACTGAAAGCTGTGTATCCTTAGATCTGATAAAGCAAATAATTATATTTCAAACTAGAAGATTTATTAACTTTAATGTACTTATGGGCAGGTCTTAGTGTATAATAATCATATAAGTTCTATAGTTTTGGGGGGTAATTATGCAAAATCAACGCTTTAAAGATATTATGAAATTAGAAATAGATGTAACTAATAAATTGCTAGCTTATATCAATTCTCAGATCGATGTAAATAGTTTTTTAGATGATTTGGATATACGTTTTGATATACTAGATGAAAGAAATAATATAGCATTTAACATATGGTTAGGTGTAGATTATATAGATGAAAGTGGAAAAAGTTTTATCGATAAATTTCTTGAGGATAAATCAGTCTATTTATCAAAAGTTGAAAGAGATATCCTTAGGGAGAAGTCTTCTTCTTTTGTTTCTTTATTTGAAATTATAGATTTTGAAGACAATACTGTAGTCCTGAAAGATATCTTAAATAATGTGGAATACCAAGTCTTAGAACCTAGTATTCATAATGTTATTCAAGTAGGTGAATTCTTGTTTACCAGAATTGGAAATGTCCTAAATAACTATATATTTATGGGTGATATAAACTATGTTCCTTCTTCAGTTAAGGATATATTTTTAGAAGAATTACTTGTAGATTATAATTTAATTATAAAAGATCAAAAAAATCTATCTATGGTTGATTATTTGAAGAAACATTCCTTAAATCTTTACAAAATCTATAATCAGTCTTTAATAGATGTTATTGATAATGAGGGAGATATCACTTCTTATGTATTTGATGAATTGGATGAATTTGAGGTATTTTTACTGAACAAATATAAGGATATTGGAGTAAAAAAACATCTTGCAAATCTTACAAATATATTTGACTATGCTTTAGCTGATAATGATATGACTCTTTATGATATAGATAAATTAGATCTGACTACTTTCTTTAGTGAATCTATACAAGATGGATTCATAAATTCACAAGAAGAGCTTAATGTTTATATCAATACTTTAAAGATTTACCTACAGTTTTTATCTATGGTTGATTCACAATATAAAGAATCTTATAAGGAAATATTAAATATAAGTAAAAATAGATTTAAAATTATGGAAAAACTTGATACAAAAAATAGCTTCAATTTAGATAAGTCTTTAGCTTCCACTATATCCTACTCTCTTAACGATGAAGCTATGGGAGTATTGTTGGATTATGATAAATTTATTCTTTATATAAGTGATTTTGAAATGAAGCTTACTTCTACCAACAAACATATTAAACGTAAGGATTTAATACAATTAAATAGAATATTTGAAAATAGTCTTGATATAGATAAGAAAGCGCCAAATCAAAGGGATTTCCCTCTAGTCAATCTATATTTTTACGCTTCACTCTATAGCGGGGTCATTGAAATTGACAAAGATAGACTTAGCTTAACTAACAAAGGCTATAGCCTACTAAGACTTGCAGATGAGGAAAAATTTGCCCTACTAGTTGACTATCTATGGAGTAAAGACTTTATTCAAAATATCCTGGGTCAATCCTCTATCTATATTTTTGAGAGCTTGAGGGATAGATTAGCTGAATCCTTATCTAGCTTAAATATAGATAAGTACTACTCAAGAGTTGAACTACATCTTGATAATGCTTTTGGATTAAATGGATATTATAGGCCTTTCTTAGATTTAGGATTGATTAAAATTACTCATGATGATAATAAGATCTCTCTTACTACATTAGGAAAAAAGGTCTTCACACATATATTACAGAAGAAAAATATGGCGGAAAACTCTGAGGTCATCCAATTAAATGATTTCAAAAAAGCAAAATATAATTGGGAGGGATAATTGTGGA
>CAZXWU010000322.1:548-2106 GCA_964644495.1 uncultured Tissierella sp. | reverse complement strand
GAACAAGTAGCTATGACATTAGAGATGTTCGCTACTCTAGTAGACGGTGGTATGGAGCCAGACGCTGCTGTAGATGCGGTTGCTAATCAATTGCAAGCTCAGCAAACTGCAACAACCTTAGGTAATACTGCTTCAGCTCAGGATGTTAACGCCTTAGTTGGTGGTACTCCCCAAGCTGCACAGCAAGGTGCTGCAGGACAAACAATGCCTATGATGTAAGGAGGTGATATCATGAGTAACGTTATTCACAAATTTCCAAGTTTCTATGACGCAGATATGAATGAGGAATTATATCTATTACCTACAGTGGAAATCACTAAGGCACAATACGATATGATTAAACAATATCTAGGTGTTACAGGACCAGGAAGACAAGTTATTGTTAGAGCAAATGGTAAGTACTATTTGAAATCTGACGAAGCATCTGAAGATGCTATCGCTAGAATTACAAAAGAGCTAGCAGACAAAGGACAAACTTATCCAGTAGCTGCTTCTACTACTCCTACTGAAACACCATCTAACGGTCAACAAGAAAGCGGTAGCTAACAAAAAAGAACAACATGTTCTTTTTTCTATTGCTTTATTTTAGATTAAATGATATAATGTAAGCAGATAGGCATAGGCTTCCATCGGCCGTTAAAACGATGTGTAGTCTATCTACCTCTGTGAACTCGGCAATCACATAGATAAGGAGGAATTGAAATGCCAGAAGATTATCAAGCAATACTAAATGACCTAGGTGTAGATACTTCAGGTCAAGCAGATCCAACAGATGACGCTAATACCGTAGACACTGACGGTATGCAAGATGAATCTAATACAGGTGCATCTGCTACGCCAGATACTACTAATGCTGATTCTAATCAAAATCCCGCACCAGATGCAGGACAACAGGATCCCCAATATGATATTGATGCACAACGCAGAAATGATGCGTTTGCAGCAATGCGTTCTGAAAACAGTAAATATAAGAAATTCATTGGGCAACTAATGAAGGGTGCTGGATTCAATGGTAAGGAAGAAGATTTTATAAATCAACTTCAAGAGGCTTCGTATCAACAACAAGCCAAACGCCAAGGAAACCAGGTAAGCCCAGAAGTTCTAAAAAGAATGGATGCATTAGAAGCACAAAACAATCAATTACTTGAGTCTCAGAACAGACAGGCTTTTGCAGCCAATTTAAAAAATATGCAAGACACTTTGCATTTAAGCAACTCTGATATAAAAGAGTTTCTTGAGTTGGCAGTTAAGGAGCAAATAGACTTAACTATCCCTGGTACTAACTTCGTTACATTATATCGTGGCTTATTCTTTGATAAAGTCAGTGCTAGAATGATAGAAGAAGAAAGACAAAAGTGGATAGCACAAAGTAATAAAGCTAACAGTGCTGCTAATCCAGACGGGAAATCAGGAAAGAAAGATCCTGCCCCAACAAATGTAAATACAATGGCAGAGTTCGACAGCCTATTACAAACTATTCCTAATAAATAATTTATAAATTTATTACGAAGAGGAGGTAGATAATATGTTAAATGCTTTAAACCCAGTATCCAATATT
>CAZXWU010000322.1:0-538 GCA_964644495.1 uncultured Tissierella sp. | reverse complement strand
CCAATATTAATTCATTCATTGAATATTTCAGAAATCATGGTTACTCAATCAGACCTGAATTATTCTATGATAAACAATTACTAGATACAATCCGTTTAGATGAATCGCATTTCGTGTTCTACAGATTGGCAAATACAACTCCAATCCAAGGTAATGCAGAAAAACTACAAATCAGAAGATGGGCTCCATTAGAAGCTCACACTACTCCATTGGCAGAAGGTGTTCCACCATTCTCAGATAAAGGTTCAATGGAAAGTTATGAGATTGGTACATTCAGTTATGGTAGATATATGGAGTTTACAGATAGAGTAGACTTCGAAACTATCGATCCAGTAATTGCACACTATACTCAAGAGTACGCTATCGTTGCTATGGAGACTCTAGACTTACTTGCTAGAGATGCCTTAACAACTGTTGCACAAGCTGCTTATGCTAACGCTAAAGCAAACTTCTCTAAACTTGAGTTAGGTGATAAACCATCATTAAACGATTTAAGAATTATTGCATTATCTATGAAAAAACAATTAGTTAAACCTAG
>CAZXWU010000321.1:0-2127 GCA_964644495.1 uncultured Tissierella sp. | reverse complement strand
CATTGATGGTATAGAGAGTTTTATGAGTAACTATTTACATAGACCATGTGTTAAGCTGACTGTATTGGATAAGGTAAAATTTAATGGGGACCTGGCAAAATATGCTAATGCTATTGGCGCCCTAATAAGAGTGAATGGGGTGAAGTGATGGTTGATTTAAATTTTTTTGAACCCTATATAGATAAACGGGAATTCACGTTTAATAAAATGATTTTGCTATACATGCTCTTGATCTTGTCTATTGTAGGAGTGGTAACTTTTGGAGTATTTAATCAGGTCCAAATTAATATGTTGCAAAAACAGGTAGACCAAAGGCGTGCTATTGCAGAAAACCCTCAAACTGTTCAAAGGTATAATGAAATAAAAGAGCTTGAAAATGAAATGATTGTTTTTAAGTCGGAGGTTTACAATATTATAAAAATGGACAAAAGTATTGCCAAAACTAATATTATTAGCGAAGACTTGATAGCTGAAATTAGATCAAAAATGCCTGAAAACTTATTTCTGACTGATTTTTCGGCAAGCGGCAGGAACGTACATATTTCCGGTGTAGCTAAGGAAAGTAATTCCATAGCAGAATTTAGCAAGGGTCTCGGCTTAATCGATGATGTGGAATCTGTATTTATATCAAGTATTGACAAGTATGAAGATAATTATAATTTTGTTTTAAATACTACTTTTAAGGAGGTTGATATAGATGAACAAGCAGAGTAGATTAAAATTAAGACCTCTTACTAAAAGTGAAAAAGTCCTGCTTACCTTATTGGCCACTGTCCTGGTAGTCTATTTATCAAACCGCTTTATTCTTCTTCCTCAGGCAGAGAAGGTAAGTAGCTTGGAAACAGATATTGTGGTTTTGGACAATCAAATAGCTGATATGACCTCTACTATACAGAAGGAAGATAATATTAAAAAGGAATGGGAAATGCTCAATAGGGAGAGGGATGAAATATTAGAGAACTATTTTCCTATACTTGACCAGGCTCAGATGATATATCTTCTAAATGATTTGATTGAAAATGATAAGGTTACTATAAGTGAACTAAGCTTTTCAAGTCCGGGTCAAGAAACCATGGGTGAGATGGCAGTTCAGAATATGAGTATTTCAGTTCCATATAGCGGTTCTTATGATGGAACAATGGAAGTTGTTAAGGCCTTGGGGGCAAGTCCCAGACGAATAGTGGTTGATAGTTTGTCTATGGCCAGGGGAAATGAGGCTGAGCTTTCGGGTAATATGTCACTTAAGATTTACAGCCTTGAAGGAATTGCCGAAACTGATCCTGATGTAATACCTATAGAAATAGCTGAGGGTAGTCGTGACGGTTCTCTATTTGCTTCCTATGAAGGATATACCGATGGGTCTATAGTTGGTGGCACTTCAGGAGGTGGTTATGGTAGCGGTGGTGGAAGCGGCAGCGGTTCCGGTACTGCTATAGATAATAGTGCTTATGTAAAAGTTTATAAACTCCATGATTTTGAAATCAGGAACTACAGCTTTGTACCGTCAAACCAGTTTATTAAAGGGAATGTTGAGCCTTCTACTATTAAAAAGTCCGGAAAATATTCTTTGAGATTTGAATATAATATGTTGGCTATTGGAGAAGAAAACAGGGCCTATATAGATTTAGGGTCTGGGCTAGAGTTAAATTATCCGCCTAACACTATAAATATGTGGGTTAATGCTTTTGGATATTCGCCGGGTACCTTGGGTTTAAGGTTTAGAACTCAGGATGGTCAGGATATAGATATAGAAGCTGCCAAAGGAATATCTTGGTTGGGATGGTCAGAGGTAGAAGCTGCTACACCAAAGGATTTAAATTTATACCCACTAAGGTTGACACATATATACTTTGAAATGCCATTTAACAGGGATGATATAGGAGTGCTCTTGATTGACAAGCTTGAGGCCCACTATCCTGTTAATCAAGATTCAAGTGTACAAAATCAATCGATCTATGATTTCTATGTGGTTAAGTCCGGTGACTCGGTAACAGATATATCGAGACAAATATACGGTACCATAGCTTATGTGAATGAAATTATGGAAAATAATAGTTTAACTGCCGGTGATATCTTGCCTGTAGGAAAAGTATTAGTACTTGTTAGGAGGTAAGGCAGATGAAAATT
>CAZXWU010000320.1:0-2134 GCA_964644495.1 uncultured Tissierella sp. | reverse complement strand
CTTCAACTATGTCATCATAAAAATTATGGGCTGTATTACATGGCATAACTAGATAATCTGCACCCATTTTTTCAAGACTTTGGGCTGATTTTCTAATCTGTATCCTCGGATCTTCACCAACATTATTGAGTATAAAATTTGTCCTATCAGGTACAGACGTATTGTTATCAATCAATATTCGAATGTGCTCCTGATCTGAATTTGCCTTTGTCATCAATACTATCATTTCAAATAATTTTACCGTCGCAAGCGGTCCCATGCCTCCGATGATTCCTAAAGTTTTACCCATAACATAGCCCCCTCGTTATCAATAAAGAGAATTTATTTACTTGCCCCTGATGCACCATAACTTATCATTATGTCCTTCATTCCTTCTGTTACTTCTATCATACCATCAGGAAATACCCACATGGCTTCAAGATTATCTATTGACTCTACTAGTTGTCTACTTTCTTCATAAGGAAGTAAAAATACAGCTGTCGAATAAAAGTCAGCCACACCTGAATCAGGGGTAATAACCGTAATCTGCCTATAATAATTTGTTGGCATTAGAGTTTCTGGATGTACTATATGGTGAAATACCTCTCCATCAACCATATAAAATCTTTGGTAGTCTCCACTGCTTACTACTGAAGCATCATTAATAAATACTGTTTCCAGTACTCTACCTTCATCAAATATACTTGTATCTGGGTTTTGTATACCTACACCCCATCTATCTCGTAGTCCATCTAAAGGTTTGCCTATACCTCTTATATTCCCACCTGCACTTATCAAGGCTGATACTAGTCCTTTTTCTTCAATTTCTTTTGCAACTAGTTCTGTAGCATACCCTTTAGCTACAGCTCCAACATCTAGTTTCATATTTGGATCTTCTAAATATACAGTGCTGGCTTCTTGGTCAACTATAATTTTATCCATATCAGTATGTTTTCCTACCTCTTCAAGGATGTTCATAGGCGGTATCTGTGCATTTGTTGGATCATATGCACCTTCATCCCTATATTCAGACCAAATATCCGTTACTCTTCCCATTGCTATATTTGTGAGATTACCGGTTTTCTTATATAAGTCCTTGGAGAATAAGATCAAATCTATTATCTCTTGATCTACCTCCACAGCTTGGATTCCAGCATTATCATTTATAGTTTTTATGTTGTTTATTCCTTCATAATTGTTGAATCTATCATAAAGCTCATGGAGCTCATTAAGTCTACCCTCCAAAAAATCCATATAATTATTAAACTCTTCTTCACTTTCAGCATATGCCACTACTTGAGTGATAGTATCAAATACACCAAAGAAAGAGTAATCATATCTATTATAGGTTTCCGTCTTTGTACATCCTACCATACTAGCAAATAGTAATACTGCAACTAATGTTATAGCTATCGTCCTTTTCATCTCATCATCACCTTAGTATATAATATCAAATTTATGTAATAGTAACAATATAAAGTAGTCTCAAAAAATAAAACTCTCCCTAGTGGGAGAGTTTATATAAAATTTAATTATCTAGCGTTAGCAGCTGCTTCTTCAACTACTGCTAAGTAACCTTCAACAGTTATAGTAACAGTTGATTCTAATTCAGCTACATCTGGTACATTTTGGTGACTTGGATCTCTTTCTTTAACTGGTAAGTTAACTATTTCATCGATAGTTTTACCAACCATCCACTCTTGGAAGGATTCCATTTGCTCATACCATTCTCTACCTATACCAGTAGCTTCTGATACACCTAACATACCATAGTCTTCTTTAAGTTCATGTTTAGTTCTTAACTCAGCATCCATATCTGAAGTTATGTTACCTTCAGCATCATAGTCAACTCTAACTTGTGCAGTGTCTATGATAGTTCCAACTACTAGACCATTTTCATCAAATGCAGTTGCAGCCATATAAACATCAGCTTGTGATCTTGGAAGAACTTCGTTTCCATTATCATCTTCGCCTAATCCTCTTGAGCTAGCGATTCCTGCTTGAACACCTAAACCTACAGTTGCGCCATTTTCAACGTCTACTGCATTTTCCCAAGCTTCTTCAACAGCTGCTATGTAGCTTTCTACAGTAATTGTAACTGATGATGTTAATTCTGGTACATCAGGTACGTTTTTATGACTTGGATCTCTTTCCA
>CAZXWU010000319.1:0-2142 GCA_964644495.1 uncultured Tissierella sp. | reverse complement strand
ACCCCTTTTCCATTATCCCCCCACCGAACCGGACATGATACTTTCGCATCATCCGGCTCTCCAGTAATTTCATTTCATAAACGTGTATTTATTGAACCATTATGTATCGCATGGTGACAATCCCGACAGGTCACTAGCGTTTTTCGACGTCTTGCTGACATGACTTCTTTCCACTTTGGAACTAATTTCCCATTGTGTTTGTTCAAGTCTGCTAATTTTCTGATATGATGTACCTCTATGTTCTCCTCACTTCCACATAGCTCACACTTATTTGCGAGTAATCGCTTGATAAGCTCTGTTCGACCACCATAAACTTGATACGGAGCATCTTCTATTACAGCTTTCTTTTTATAAGAAAGTGAAATGCCACCCCACGTTGCAACTAGAGGAGGTTTATCTTCTCGAGGCACAACTACCTGTAAACACGGCACAGTTCGGCCATTCGTGCTAGTTGTGGTAGTCTTATATTTAGCTAACATTTTATTAATGGATGACTTATGTTTAAATGCTAATGTTTTAAGGAGTGATGTTTCCATATACCAATAGACTTTTGAGAACCATGACAAATTTTGTGCCAATATATAATATTGAACCAGCCCTCTATATTCTTGTTGGTAAGTTTGAACGATACTAAAGTCATCATCATGCAATAAGTTATTACGATGAATAGCTTTACCATTTTTCATGTATTGGCGGCATTTGCTTTCAATAACTGATGCAGGTACAAATAATGCGATAACACCATTGGCACTCCGTCTCCCTTTGTTATCAATATAATCATTGACACGTTGTGCTTTTATCTCATATCCCAGAAATTTAGCTGATTCTCCAGTCGCATGGGTAATCAAAGTCTTTTCTTGAGAAAGTTCCAAAGATAACTTAGTATTTAAAAAGTCTCCAATTTGCTTCTTTATAGCCTTTGCCTCAGCTTTTGAACCTGTAAAGCCTAGAATAAAGTCATCCGCATACCGAACATATCTTAATCTCCGATAGCTGGTATCATAAGTATCAACTGAAGGGAGATTTCTTCTCTCAACAATTAACTGATGAGCTTTTTTATAATCTCCTTTATCCTGATAGCATTTAATTCTTCTACTCAAACGATTATAGGCTGAGTTTGCTTTCTGCTTTTTACCTCTTGTATATTGAGGTATCAGTTCTTCACCGACCCACTTATCAAATTGATGTAAATAGATATTAGCTAATAAAGGACTAATAACTCCACCTTGCGGTGTTCCACTAATAGTCTTGTGAAACTTCCAATCATCAAGATATCCTGCCTCAAGCATATTTTTGATAAGCCTAATAAACCGACCATCCTGAATTTGTCTAGACAACATAGTGATTAATACATCGTGGTCAATCGTGTCAAAATAACTAGAGATATCTCCTTCTATGAACCAACGTGTCCCTTTCCAAGTCTGAATTTCTTGTAAAGCTGTATGACACCCTCTTTTTGGTCTAAAACCATGAGAATGTTCACTAAATTGTGGCTCATAATAGGCTTCTAATATCATGCGAATCACTTCCTGAAGAAGTTTATCACTCCATACTGGTATTCCCAAAGGACGGTGTTTTCCATTCTTTTTAGGAATGTACTCTCTCCTAGCTGGTCTCCAGTAATAGGTTTCTCGTCTTAATTGTTCAATAATCCTATCTATTTTTTGAATAGACATACCATCAATCGTTTCCTCTGTAACACCCTTTGTCATTGCTCCGTTATTCGGGTATAACTTTGCATAGGCTATTAGATACAATTCACGATTAAATAGTAATTTATAAACCCTTTCAAGTGGTTTATCTTGTTTTCCACGTTCATGAATGACTGTTAAAATAGTTTTGGCTGTACGCATCTCACGCACCTAATCCTTTCTAACTAATCGAAATTACCTGTCACCCTTCGCCATGTACAAGGTGTTACCTTGCTCAAACTACTACGGTGACTCCGTTACCATAAGGGTCTCCCCTCTTAGGCAATCCTGCTATTCGTTAAAAATGTACGTTCTAGTAACCCTTAGGTTCCTCACTCATTCATTTATTCATACTTATCGTATGCTCTTTTACTGTAGAAAGTTATTCGTCCAAAATCACAACAACGAATATACAGTAACATCGGTCTCAGTTACTTTCCGATGGGCGATG
>CAZXWU010000318.1:1114-2183 GCA_964644495.1 uncultured Tissierella sp. | reverse complement strand
TCATTTAACAATCTATTAGCCTCACCTAGTTTTAAAGGATGGTTAGAAGGTGAGCCTCTAGATGTACAGAATTTTCTCTATAGCCAAGCAGGTAAGCCTAAAGTCTCCATTTTTTCAATAGCACACCTATCCGATAGTGAGAGAATGTTCTTTGTTACTATGCTATTGAATGAGATATTATCTTGGGTACGTAGTCAGCCAGGTACCAGTAGTTTAAGAGCACTCCTATATATGGATGAATTATTTGGCTATCTGCCTCCAACAGCAAATCCACCATCAAAAGCCCCATTATTAACTTTACTTAAGCAAGCCAGGGCTTATGGACTAGGACTGCTGCTTTCCACACAGAATCCTGTGGATCTGGACTATAAGGCCCTTTCAAATGCAGGGACATGGTTTATAGGCAGATTGCAGACTGAAAGAGATAAGGAAAGAGTACTGGCAGGCTTAGAAGGGGCAGCAACAGGTGGCAAATTTGACAGGCAAAAGGTAGGACAGATATTGGCAGGTCTTGGCCAGCGTGTGTTTTATCTTCATAGTGTTCATGATGATGAGCCAGTGGTATTTTCTACTAGATGGGTACTTTCCTATCTAGCAGGGCCTTTAACAAGGGACCAGATAGCTAATCTACCATCCAAGTACATCTCTGGTAAAGGTGATATACAAAGTGGGCAGGCTCTAGAGGAGACCGCTTATAGGGATGTGAGTAATACAGGTGATGCAAGTCAAATACCTCCTGTACTTCCTCCCCAGATACAACAGGTATATCTACCAGTATATGGGAGTCTATCTGCTAGCTTAGTATATAGTCCATATGTCATAGGAGTGGCAGAGGTATTCTACAATAGTGCTAAATATAATGTATCTAGCTCTAAAAACTATACAATTCTAGCTCCTTTATTAGAGGGACCTCTACCACTGGATTGGGGACAGGGGGAAATAATGGATCTAGACCTTTTAGATTTAGATAAAGAACCTATGCCTAATGCATATTTTGAGAATTATCCTAGTGTTGCAGCTAATCCGTCTAGCTATAATAATTGGGAAAAGCTTCTATCCCAACATATAC
>CAZXWU010000318.1:0-1104 GCA_964644495.1 uncultured Tissierella sp. | reverse complement strand
AGGAATTATCCTTGAATCTCTATATGAGTCCAATATTAAAGGAAACATCTCAAGTTGGAGAAGATGAGAGGGATTTCCGTATTAGAGCCCAACATTTAGCTCATGAAAAGAGGGACCAAGCTATAGATAAGCTTACAAAAAAATATGCTTCTAGAATAAAAACTCTAGAAGACCGCCACATGAGAGCAAGACAGTCCTTGGAAAAGAAGAGTACTACTGCTTCCCAGAGAAAAATGGATGCAGCTGTTTCTACAGGAACAGCCATATTAGGTGCCTTATTTGGTCGAAGCAAATTAAGTGCCACATCTGTATCAAAGATGGGTACAGCTGTAAAGAGCACTAGCCGTGCTTTCCAGACCAGTGAATCTATATCCCAGGCAGAAGAAACTCTTAAAGCAGTGGGAGCTCAATTGGAAGATATCCGATTGGAATTAGAAGAGGAAATGGGAAAGATTAAAGATCAATTTGATCTTCAAGATGAAGTCTTTGAAGAAGTGCAGATAAGGACTACAAGTACAAATATTACAATTCACTTTATTGGATTGGCATGGAAAGCCAAGGAGGAAATCTAACATGAATAAAAAAACAAATCTTGAGTTCAAATTTGTCATATCTTTGATATTTGCAGTTCTAGTTGCTATATTTGCTATTCAAAATGCACCAGCTGTTCAAGTAAGTTTTTTCATTTGGCAGATTAGTATTTCGCAAGCTATAGTCATATTAATCTCTGCTGTAATAGGAGCTTTAATAGTCTTTCTACTAGGTTTGATCAAGCAGGTGAAACAGAATTTAAAAGTGAAACAGCTAAATAAAGAGATTGAGGCACTTAAGTCAGAAAAAGAGGATATCCAGGCAGAATTGGATGAGATGATAGCCTTAAATAACCAAGAGATAATAGAGGAATTTGATGCTGAGATTCCCAATATAGAAGAGGAAATTTCAGAGGACATAGATTTTGTAGAAGATACAGGAGAAGATATTGATCAAGAAATATAGATTGTTTTTTTAAATCACTTAAAATAATAAATCTTATTATAGTATAAAAATAGATACAAGGGATAATCCTTGTATCTATTTTTTATGTTTCATTAATAAAAGAATAGA
>CAZXWU010000317.1:0-2193 GCA_964644495.1 uncultured Tissierella sp. | reverse complement strand
AAAATATAATTCTAAAGCTTATCCAAGCTGCAGACTATGATATTGAAAGTGCAGAAAAGGGTATTATATATATAGATGAAATTGATAAAATTGCAAGAAAGACTGAAAACCCTTCAATTACTAGAGATGTAAGTGGTGAAGGAGTCCAACAAGCATTGCTTAAGATACTAGAGGGAACAGTTGCAAATGTTCCACCACAAGGTGGTAGAAAACATCCTCATCAAGAGTTTATCCAAGTGGATACAACAAATATATTATTTATTGTTGGAGGGGCTTTTGATGGAATAGATAAGATAATACAGAGCCGAATTGGGAAAAATGCAATAGGATTTGGTGCTGATATAGAATCAAAGGATGAAAAGAAAATTGGAAAAATATTAAAAGAACTTCAACCAGAAGACTTACTAAAATTCGGTTTGATACCAGAATTTGTAGGTAGATTGCCAGTAATGGTTACTTTAGAAGAATTAGATGAGGATGCTTTAGTAAGTATACTTACTGAGCCAAAGAATGCCTTGGTAAAACAATATAAAGAATTATTTGAAATGGAAAATGTAGATTTGGAGTTTGATGATGAAGCTTTAAGGGCTATAGCTCAGAAAGCAATAGAAAGAAAGACTGGAGCTAGAGGTCTAAGAAGTATAATAGAAGAAGTAATGCTAGACATTATGTATGAAATACCATCAAGAGATGATGTGGAAAAATGCTTAATATCCAAAGATACTGTAATAAATATGGCGGAACCTACTTTAGTATTATCTGACATGAAAAAGAAGAGTAGGGCAAAGAAATCTGGAAATACAGAATCTGCATCTTAAAGGCTCACTCCATGTGAGCCTTTTTCATTATAAGAGGCTGTCCATTTGCAGCCTAAACAAAGGAGGGAGTTTATAATGTTAAATGATTATTATCAAATAGAAAAAATGACCCTGCCTTTAATACCTTTAAGGGGAATATCAATTTTCCCTTACATGGTGATTCATTTTGATGTTGGAAGAGACAAGTCAATCAAGGCTTTAGAGAAATCAATGATAGATGATTCATATATCTTATTATGTTCACAAAAGGATCCAAAGATTGATGAACCAACAGAAGAGGATTTCTACTTTGTAGGTACTGTTTCCAAGGTTAGGCAGATGTTAAAGCTACCCGGGGGAAGTATCAGGGTATTAGTAGAAGGCGTGAGCAGAGGTAGAGTAACAAAGATATTAGAGAATGAAGAATATTTTGAGGCTGAAATTGAAAATATAAGTTATGACCCAGAAGACATCCATAAGGACAAGGATATGGAGGCCGCTATGAGACTAATTGTAACTGACTTTGAGGAATACAGTGATATGAATTCAAAAGTCTCATCAGAGCTATCCTCAGCGGTTTTAGACATTGATGATCCAAGTAGATTGTCTGATGTAATAGCTTCATATGTATATTTAAAGCCTGAAGAATATCAAAAGATACTAGAAACCTTCGATGTATATGAAAGAATGGAAGTTCTTCATGGATTTTTACAAGAAGAAATAGAACTCCTAAAGATTGAGGATAAAATCAATCAAAGGGTAAAAAAACAGATCAATAAGCTACAGAAAGAATACTATCTAAGGGAACAGATCAAGGCTATACAAAGAGAACTGGGAGAAGACGATGAAATCATAGGTGAGGTCGAAGAATATAAATCAAAGATTGATAAAATAAATATGCCTAAGGAAGTCAAAGAAAAGGTTTTAAAGGAAATAGATAGGTTATCGAGAACTTCACCCCATTCTGCTGAAGTAGGAGTCATAAGGACTTACTTAGATTGGATACTTGATTTGCCTTGGAATAAGGAGTCAAAATCAAAAATAGATATAAACAAGGCCCGCAAGATCTTGGATGAAGACCATTATGGATTGGAAGATGTCAAAGAGAGAATCCTTGAATTTATTGCCGTCAGAAAACTTACAAAGAGTATGAAGGGATCTATCTTGTGTCTAGTTGGCCCTCCAGGAGTAGGTAAGACATCTATAGCTAAATCCATAGCCAGAGCTTTGGATAGGGACTTCGTCAGAATGTCCTTAGGTGGTGTAAGAGATGAAGCTGAGATTAGAGGCCATAGAAGAACTTACGTTGGAAGTATGCCTGGTAGGATCATAAGTTCCATAAGAAAGGCAGGAACTAAGAATCCGGTGTTTTTATTTGACGAAATAGATAAAATAG
>CAZXWU010000316.1:0-2204 GCA_964644495.1 uncultured Tissierella sp. | reverse complement strand
TTTAATAATCTTGCATAACCTATAACCATGGTATTCATCTCAGTATTAAGTTTAATATTACATTCTTCCCTTAACTCTCTTTCCAAGGTTCTTGTAACTAGTGATCCATAGGTATCACCTGAAACATAATCCTTAAAGTCAGTAGAACCCGAACCTGATGGAACCATTTTATCTGAGTTGATATCCGACTTTCCAGGATTTTTAGTTAATACTATGTAATTATCGTTTGTAATTGCTAAAGTTGAACCACCTAAATGATTGGCACAATAATTATCCTTGAGATTAATTATACTGTAGCCCCCTTCTTTGGTTTTATCGTATAGTAATTTATATCCCTCAAATATATTATCTTGGTCCATGGTACTGATATCCTTAATCCTTCTGTAAACAACCTCATTTGTACATAGTGTATGAAAGTATGTAGTTTTTTGGATTCTTATACACCTTGTTTCCTCTAAACCTTCTAAAGTAAAATCATCTATCATTCTAATAAGCTTGCCATTAAAAAGAAAGCTCTTCTTCTCAAAGGCTTTTTTGACAGCAAGAGGAACTATTGACTCAACCTCTCTAGCTAATGTAAAAGAACCATCCATTTTAAGATCTATACTTGGTGACTTTTCTAATAATAATCTGTTAACATCTAAGCTCATAATATAATGCTCACCCTTGTAGGCATAAAGGTCATACCCACTATCCTTTAGATTTTTGCTTAGATAGACTTTAGAAAATATTTCATTCCTAAAATTAAAGGGGGTTACATCTAAATATTGATTTTGCTTGTTTATAAGCTCCATTGTTTCATCTATAAAAGTATAAATAGTTAGTCCAACAGAAGCAAGTCCGATAATCAAACTATATTTAAAATTTGATTTATCCCCTATAGGCATAATAAATTCACTAATAGGTATAGTAACTAATCCAGTTATTAAGGTTACCATACTAGTTATATATTTTTTATTGATACCAAATACTATTAGGTTTTTTTGAAATTGACCTATGAGTCCCTTGATATTAAAGCCCATAAATTTATCACCTTTATAATCTATTTTGATATTAATCTAATGACATATTCTGCACAATACATAATTTATTTTTGCTTTCCAATCCCTCTATAAATCATTATAGTTTAATTGTCATTTTTTGTAAATGGACTTTACTGATTTGCAAGTTTCATAAAAACTTATATGCCTATAAAACAAAATATGAGCAGATAATTCTGCCCATATTAGTAGATTATTTATTCATAAATCCCTCTATTTCCTTCCATAATCTTGCCTTGACTTCATCTACTCTTGTGTAGTCAATTGCTTTATTATATAGATCCTCCAGCTTCTGATGGTGGTCTTTGGCTCCCCTAAGACCATCTACCCCCCCTAGGATTAGCTCACTCAGTATCCTTGTTTCTTCACTTTCTTTCTCTGGTTTTTCTAGAGGTTTGCTGAAGAATTGATTGAAGTCAATTTTTGTATTAGGATGTTCTGTTGTTTTCATATTTGAGGATATGATAGTATCCAATTCAAATATAAGGACTGATTCTATCTTTGATGGAATCAAAGAGTTGTAGTAGATCTCAATATGATAATCCCTAAGTATAGCTGCATCTACTACTCTTTGTAGAAAATTGCTCTTGCCTGTACCTATATCCCCTTTTAAATAGTATATATTGTTTACAGGGGCTAAGATAGTCTTGATGTTATCTACGTATCCATTAGGTGTATATGCTGATGTGAAGGCTTTACGCACTTTGAAATCCCTATGTACCTCTATTGGCTCTCTGGAATATATAATATCTAGGATTTCCCTACTAAGCTTATTGATACCTTTTGTATCTACAAATTCCTTATTTGTCTCTTCTATTTCTAAATAGATTGTCTTAGCTGCTTTGAAATAGTTGAATGCTCTTCTATATGCATTTTTATTGTTTGCCTTTGCTTGGATGATTTCTTCCTTTGATTCCGTTATCTTATTCTTGTCTATAAATTCTGTTAGATTGATGACTATCTCCGTGATACCTGGGTATGTTGGATCTACTGGATGTGGAGGAGTGCCATCTATGATACCAATTTTAAGCTCCTCAATCACCACTGCATCAATAGAACTAGGATCAGATGGGCAATGATGCAGCTCAACTGAATAACCCTTCTCATAGGCCCTCTTGCCTATCTCCTTCATCATGGAAGACTTACCACCACCTGGCATACCCT
>CAZXWU010000315.1:1260-2212 GCA_964644495.1 uncultured Tissierella sp. | reverse complement strand
ATACCCTTCCTCAGTAGATGTCAGATGAGGTCATATTCCTCAATGACATCCCAAGGGTTATCATAATGGAATATCATCCACTCACCACAGAATCCATTATCTATAATGGCAGTCATGATGTTAATCATGTACTTGATGCTCTGAGTGTCTGAAGTGGATAGGTTAATGGCTGAAAGCCATGATTGGAAGTCATTGAAGACTTCAGTGAAGTGGTCTTGAAGTCTGCTTGATGCTTCTGCATACTTGAGGCAGAGCTGTAGAACTGAGATGTCCATAGTTGCGAAGTTTAGTTTGTTATGTTATCAAATGTATAGGATGAATAATTAGCCTGTGCTAACAAGAGCCAGGGGGTACCATCCCAATGTCAAAGGCAAGGGAGGAGTATTTGGTATATTATACCCCCCTCATGACAATGAATAAAAATTTTTCAAAAAAAAATTAAAAATTTTCCTTAACCTCTTGCATATGTCAGATATTTTTACTACCTTTGCACCCACTAGGACATAACAAGTACTAGCATACATAGCCAACCTATTGGGGTTGAAGAGGTTAAGGTAGTTGAGAAGTCTCCAAGCCAACATGGGAAAGTAAAGGATACCATAAGTAGGGCAGAGGTAATTGGAGCTTGAGATAACTAAGAGAAGAACTAATAATATATAAACGCCTTCAATGCTACCTTAATACTATACCGGAGAGCTTAATTGGTGAATTGCTCTAGGTCTCTTTATATCTTATAAACTAATAGAATAGGTAGTTAATAGGAATTACAATAATTATGTATTATGTGGAATGAGTTATCAATGGCTGATAGAGCCAAGTACATACAATTAGGTATTCAGAATGGAGTAACTGACCTCAGTACCATAAGGAATATATATAATACTTATGCTGGAGGGGGGCAAATAAATAAGTTTGAAGATGGGGGTGAAACAGATAGTTACTCCCCTGAAAC
>CAZXWU010000315.1:0-1250 GCA_964644495.1 uncultured Tissierella sp. | reverse complement strand
TGGTTGGGTTACTAGTCTGTTCACAGATGATGTTAGTAAAATTACAGCAGCTGATATTGCATCTTCCGCTTTTAATCTAGGTGCTGATGCTATCCCCGTAGTAGGAAATATAGCTGGTGCTATAGTATCAGCTGGAGATGCTATATACAATACTGGTAAGTTCATCGCTAACCCATCATTAAGTCAACTTGCTGAGACAGGGATGTCATATGCTGGTATACTACCAGGAGTAGGTAATCTTAATGATGCTAGAAAAATAGCTAAAGGGACATTAAGACTGGCGAAAAATACTGGTAGAGCAGGTGCTAGAACAGCTATGAAAAAGACAGTAACTAGAAGGGTTCATGGTAAGCCAAAAGCAAAAGTTAATTCCTTAAATTCAAAAGGAAATATAATTTCATCCTATAGGGAGCCACTGTTTGATTATGGCATTCCATATACTAGAATACTTGGAACATTTGGAAATTTGGGATATAGCATATAGGACATGTATAATGCTACTGACAGGTATCTTACTATAAAGAGAAAGAAACCTAGGAGGAAAAAGTAATCAGTACTGCTTATGAGCTACTAATACATAGCCAATTAAAGATACTAAGAAAAAATAATTCAGTAAAAATTTGTATATGTCAAAAATTTTACTTAACTTTGCACCGTGAAATAAGAATTGCCATTTGGTGTAATGGTAACACATCAGTTTTTGGCACTGAGTTTAGAGGTTCGAGTCCTCTAGTGGCAACTATAAAATAGTATATGAAGCCGTCGAATAATGGTTAGTTCACAACCCTTTCAAGGTTGTTATCTGGGTTCAATTCCCAGTGGCTTTACTATAAAGTAATAGCTCGTAGGTCAAACGGTTAAGATGTCTCCCTGTCACGGAGTATGGAGCGGGTTCAACTCCCGTACGAGCTGCTATCTTTTATTGTTTTGGAAGAAGAACTCAGTGGGACTGAGAACTGTCTTGAAAACAGATTGAGGTATAAAAGCCTTGGGGGTAGGGACTTCCTTCTTCCGCACTTTAGATAATTTTTAGTTCATAACTTTAGTATTTATTAAACGTAGAATAATTAGTCGGCGATTTTGTGTTTTCCAAGCTCCTTAGTCTGTGAAGATAGAGGAGTTATTTTGGAGAGTAAATCTAGAAGGTTCTAGGGCTGTCCTGCTAAGACAAGTGTACCAGTAATGGTATTTGTTTCGAGTACAATGCTCTCCTCCAAAGTAAAGTAATATGCCTACATATAAAACTGCTG
>CAZXWU010000314.1:0-2212 GCA_964644495.1 uncultured Tissierella sp. | reverse complement strand
AATAGACGTGAGTTATCATGTAACCTTGCACGCTCACCAGGGTTCGTTGATGAGAATGTCTTGTTAATTGAGTTATATAGTCGAATAATTAGAGATTCTAAGTGTTCTGCATCTCTAAACTTAGCTGCAGGCACCCTATGAATTGTCCCCTGCATCTCAATTTGGATGTCAAAAGGCCCATTAGCAATGATTTCCGTAATTGTGCTATCTTGCCATAAAGGTTCAAGGATCCCTAAACCTACAATCTCGTTATAAACCATTGCGTTAATAAGATCTTTTTCCTCAGCTTTAAAGGGGATGAGTTCTCTATCATTGTCATTTACTTTTCTAAGCTCATTATAAATAACACTATTGGCTTCTCTTCGGAAGTCTCTATTTAATGGCTCTTTGTTAATATTAGCAATAACGGATGACTTCTCACCCTCACTAATTGTCTTCCTTACCTTATCAGTAATACGGTACACATGTCCTAAATACTTATCAAAGAAGGTGTCATCTGCGTACATTAGGACATCAGATGAAATCACTGGGTGTTCTCCACCGTTTTCTTGTTTAAATAATTGTAATGTTAACTGATGGTTCTCATTACTTGTTTGCCTTTTTGGTCGATTTGTTGGGTCAACCATTGTAGGCAATGCACTTCGTCTTGTCATATAAAATCTCCTCTCTTAATTTATACCAATAATTGAAAGAATTGATGGGAGTACTGTTACAATAAGCAATCCAACGAATGCTACAGGTCCAATAATTCCTAATACTAAATATGGTACACGTTCAATTTTCTTTTCAAGTTCAAGGTCAAGGTCTTTTCTTGAAGCCTCAGCCCTGTTTTTCAAGATTGTATCAATGGGAACGTTATTCTTGTTAGCGTTATTCAAAGCGTTCACAAATGAAGCAATCCCCTCATTAGGGACTCGTCTTGCCATTTCTTCTAAACTTGCTTCCATTGTTTGTCCAGCATTAATAGACTTAGCAACGAGCTCTAGCTCGTCCCTAACAACACTTGGTTGCAGGTAGTCAAGAATAACGGTGAAAGCATTTTGTAAACTCTTGTCTCCAGCAGACATAGTCATCGCTAAATAGTCGATTGCCTCCGGGAGTTCCATTTTAAATGAGTCTTCACGCTCTTTCGCAAGTGACTTATATTTAGATAATGGGTAGATCCAACCAATGTAGGCGAATCCAACAACTATTGCGACACCAAATCCAAGGCTTACCTCGAATCCAAATGCTAACACAATTCCTAGAATAAGTCCACCTAATGTAGCCATTCCTCTTAATAAGAGAAATTCAACTTTGGAGACCTCCCATGGGTTACCAGATGCTCGCATAAGGTCATCAATCTCTGTATTTCTTAAAGTATCATCTGACATATCCTTTGGGATAATAGCTAACAAGTCTCCACCAATAAGGTTCATTGCTTTCTTAATAGTAGGGTCGAGGTTAGCGTCATCTGAAACATAGAACTTCTCTGGTTGAGACTTTGGCGACATTATGTACACAACTACTGTCGCAATTGCAATCGCAAGCACAACCGATAATACTACAAAAAAGTTCATCGTTTCTCCTCCTTTTCTAATCATTTTCATTGCTAATATCGCTATTAGTGCATATTTATAAAGCACAGTGCTTTTACCATGATAGACAGCAAAGTGTGTATGAGTCCACTTTGTTTTCATATGTCCTCATATGTCCTCATATGTCTCCATGTATTTACCAAAGGTGTACCAATATGTATGCACCTAATGCTATTATACTATTTCTCTGCTTAAAAAAACAAGAACAGAGTTCTTGTTTTTAGTTGTTAAGTTATGAGAAATCTTGTTTACCAAGTTCAATACCATCAATTCTCGTACCGACTTTTTGCCCTTGTTTCTTAACTGCATCCCCAATAATCTTAAATACAACAAATGCAATCATCATAACTAATGAGATAATAATAATCATTTCTACTGTTGAAATAGCACCTGACTCATCAGCCATTTTAGCTTTTAAATTAAACATTTTCGTTTCCTCCTTATTAAATGTTGAAACTAATATCGTTAAATGTATAGAACTTCAATTTAGCTGAAGTTTTGCGTACCAAGATCAATATCATCAATTTTCTTACCGATTGCGCCGCCCTTGTCTTTTACAGCTGTTCCGATAATTTGGAACACAACAAATGCAATCATCATAACTAATGAGATAATAATAATCATTTCTACTGTTG
>CAZXWU010000313.1:0-2247 GCA_964644495.1 uncultured Tissierella sp. | reverse complement strand
TATGTTCAAAAGAAAAGAACCAGTGGACCCAATTCTCTTTATGTTCCCTATTTAATTGTTTATTGATTTCTCTTGGAGCATCATCTCTATACTTCTCTAGTGGCCTGCTATGGTTTATATATTCATTGTAAATTGGCAACTCTGGATCATCTGGATTTAGGGTTGCTATAAGATAGTCTGTCCTCATAGATATTTCTCTTACATATTCCATATCTGCTATATTAATCTCATCTATATACACACAGCCATATTGGCCCCCTAGCGCCTTTTTCCATCTATTCCTATTGTCATATCCTAGTACATATATTATTTTGTCTCCTTGGCTTGTTTTATATATTATGTGGGGGAGAGAATGCTCACCTTTACCACTTGCATTATAATCCACTAACTCACCAAAAATATCCAGGATACCTAGTTGTTGGTTTATTATATTTTTTTCTATAGTTCCTAAGTCTAGCCCTGATAGTACGTGAAGCTTTTTAGGACTCTTAGCAACCTCTAGCAAGAACTTAAATACTCCTACTGTAGTTTTCCCTGCATAAGTAGTGCCTTCTAGGAACTCAACAGGAGCGCTATGATTTAAAAATGCTTTATATTTATCTGATAACAGTAATTCCTCTGCCATATTATCAGTCCTTCAATTGCTCTAATATAGAGTCCAGTTTATTAGTTTGAACATTAGCGTCTACTTCTAATTTGTCAGTAAATATAGAATACCTTCTGCCTAGTAGTTCAGCAGCTTTTAGTCTCTCCCTTGAGGATACCTCTATTTCTGTTATTTTTTGTTCTCCTTGACCCAGCCCTATTAATGTTTCCTCAGTTTCCTCTCCACGCATGATAGATGTCAAATACATCATAACTTCCTCAGCTTTGGCTATCTTCTTATCTGATATTTCTTTTATTTTTTTATCTATATACGCTTTCACCTTAGCGTTTCTTAGCAATCTGCTAGCATTCACTGCAGCTGTTTCATCTTTGGTAACATTCTTATAGGATGCCTTGTAAGCTCTTGTACCATTAAAATCTATTAAATATTCATCTGCAAACATTCTCTGATTTCTGGTCATCTATCACCACCCACCTTTTATTTATTTCATTAAAAAAGCAACTACCATTTAAGATAATTGCTTAATCGTTAGTGTTTAATTAATCTATTGCCTATCTTTTTATCTTGTATCCTCCAAGTACCTTAGGAGTTGCTAGTTCTTTACTGTAAGTATCTATCAGTACAACACTTATAATTTCATCAGATTTAACTTTCCCACTATTTTTGACAATGCTTTGAACTGTGTCTGATACCTGCTCTGCAAATCTTTCTTTTTCATGATCTTCTGAATTGTACCATGCATCACTTATTGTAACTCTGATTATGTTCCAAGCTTCATCAGCGGGCTGTATATCTGTTATTATCCCTTCACTTGTGCTTATTAACTCTTGAATAGCTTCATCAAGTATTTTAGAGCCTTCTTCTTGAGCAGATTCTTTATTTGGATAAGGGGCGGATTCCGTTTTAAGTGCTATATTGTAACCAGATGATGTGTTTTCTTTTCTTAGTCCACCCTCTAAATTCTCTCCAACTTCTCCATAAATTGCTTTAACATTATCTGGCTGCGGAGCATCGTCTAAGTCAAACCTCATTAAAGCTACTATTTCTATGCATCCTGGTTGCCATTCCTCATGCTCCTCCATGTCTGCTTTTGCTACTCCATTTTCTACTGTTATAAATTCAGACACTGTGTTAAATTCATTATCTAATAATGCGACTTCAAACATGCTACCATCAATAGCATTTGTTGTTACGGTAACTATGGCTTTACCATCCTTAAACTCTACGTCTACTTTCCCTGTAACTGCTAAATCTACTTTTTCTTCCACTTCTTCTGGTTCTTCTTGTATTTCTTCCTCTTCTGCAACCACTTCCCGGATAGGCTCTTCTATCTCTTCATCATCTTCCAGGGCTATTTCGATTCCACCTAACAATATAGCAACCATCAGACCTATGAACCACCATCTCTTATAGAAAGGTTTTTTAACTTCTTTTTCATTCATATGTAATCCCTCCTACCTCAATTATACACTAAAGGGGAATCTTTTACATCACTCTATGCTTAATATCCATGCTAAAAATACAACTAATATTACCATTGCTATTATAGTTCTAATAAATTCCATATAGCACCTACTTTTCAATAATTATGTGTTTTTACTTTGGCTATTTGTCAACGTTTTGTTAGGTTGCTGCACTGG
>CAZXWU010000312.1:0-2263 GCA_964644495.1 uncultured Tissierella sp. | reverse complement strand
TTAAATGTTCCATGTCGAGCGAATGTCCCTGGAAAATATGTTTCTTCATCAAGTTATCCTGCACTTTTTTCTGTCGCGCTAATAGAGTCTTCAAATGACCGAATTTGATGCTTTAACAACTCGAAGTTACTAACTTCCTTCTCATAGGTTAGATTTCCGAAAACTTTATTCACAACATTTACTCTTCCAATCATTAAACGAATAATTGGATTAAACAATTTAGTAAACCATATCTTTTTGTTGTGAGCTTTCGCAATTTCTCTAACCATGTTTGAAGTATTCACATACTCCTTGTTCTGAGGGAAAAATATCCCTTGTTCGTTATTATCAATCATTAACTTGATAAATTCACATAGGTTATCAATAAATAACATACTTCGTTCATTGTCAAAGTCTGGGAAGATTGGTGTAGTTCTAGCTAATTTAGCCAAACGTGGATAGTTACCTTTTGAACCTTTTCCATAAATCATTGGAGGCCTTAATATGACAACATTAAAGTCGTGAGCTTGTAACTCTTGAATGCCTTGTTCGGCTTGAAGCTTGCTGTCACCATAAAAATTACTTGGTGTTGGGACAGTATCTTTGGTAATAACACGTTTGGTTGATGTACTATCTCCATAAACAATAATACTACTCATAAAAATAAACTGCTTAACAGTCTCTTCTTTTGCTTTTGTTGCGACATCAATTGTTAAGTCTCGGTTCACTTTGTAGTATGCTTCTTCCATCTTTGGGTCTGTCGAAACATGCGCAATTCCTGCCACATGGAATACAACATCAAAACCAGAGAAATCTTTATGTTTCCACTCATCATTTCGAGTACCAACAGTCTCCACATAATATTGTTCTGGATATTGATTTAACCAATTTTCTACATTTTGGCCAATATAGCTATTCTTGCCAGTAATAAGAACTCTTTTCATTTAGACATACGCTCCTTATCCTTATTTGTTGTCCCAGTACCACCTTCGACAACACCATCAGAACGTAACACACTAAAGAACGTTCCAAAGAAACATTTGAGGTCCATCATAAAACCAAAATTCTTGACATATTCTCCATCAAGCTTAGCCTTAACATCAATCTCAAGCTCATCACGGCCATTGATTTGTGCCCAGCCCGTAAGACCTACAGGAACATCATTAGCACCATACTTATCTCTTTCAGAAATGAGATCATACTGATTCCACAGTGCTGGACGCGGACCAACAATTGACATTTGTCCAACAAAGATATTGAAAATTTGTGGCAATTCATCTAAGCTCGTCTTCCTTAAAAACTTACCAACCCTTGTAATCCATTGATCTGGATTCTCAAGTAAATGTGTTGGTGCATCCTTAGGTGTCTCAAGCTTCATAGTTCTAAATTTCAAAATATTAAAGTGTGACTTATGAACACCCACACGCTTCTGTTTAAATAAGATAGGACCCTTAGAATCAAGCTTAATAGCAATCACTAAAATCAAAAAAATTGGTGACAGTATTACAAGTGCAACCAAGGATAGTACAAAATCAAAGATTCTCTTTATAACTCGGTACACTACATCACACTCCTTCAAAAGTATTAATCGCTTAGATTGAGGTGTAAAATACCTCTTTAATATTCTACCACTTTTCGTTAGTTATGAACAGAAATCATAGCTTCAGCAGGTACTCAAAAAAAAGCACTAAAGCACTATAATAACCGAATTATTATAGCACTATAAAACTATAACGCCAAGTAAATAAATATTTAACGCTTTTTGTTCAACAGTACAAACAATTAGTTTTACAATCAGTAAAACCATGAAGGGTGTCTACTGGGGGCGGGTAGACTGATGTCTCTAGCATGAATTAACTTTCCTGCAATTCAGCCATAGTATGCTGTAAATTATTCATACCTTCGATAAGATAGACACCAAAGGTATAATCATAAATCACTTCCCCTTTACGACTAAAAACCACTAAGCAGATAGCTTACTCCTTATTCTTATCGTCCTCAAAATTAAAAGCCTTCAGACACCCCCAACAATTCTTCATATTGTTTCATCTATTCAATAGGCTCATATTACCTAAGCTAGTCTATATATATCTCACGCTAAGGCAATCTTAAACATCACCAAGTATCAGGTATCTCTCTAAGTATTTCTTTATTCACTAGCTCGATGCTAGGGTTTAATGTATCGGTAGTTATCTTCTTGTAGTTTCACAATATGAACGACACCAGAATTTACAATAGTATAATTATGATCAATTTGTTCGGAGTCTATCTGATGAGCATTTAG
>CAZXWU010000311.1:0-2271 GCA_964644495.1 uncultured Tissierella sp. | reverse complement strand
AGAGTGATCTAAGGACGCAAAGCCATAGGGCCATCTCTGATGGTAGCCTGGTTGTAAGCACTCAAGTAAAAAGAAAAGGAGGAAGGGTCATGAAAAAGAGAAAATGGATGCTAGGTTCAGCAATGATTTTAGCGCTAATCCTAGTAGCAGGAGGAACCTTAGCTTGGTTTACAGCAACAGCAGATCCAGTGGTAAATGAATTTACAGCTGGAACTTTAGAAATTGAATTAATTGATGAGTTTGATGGTGCTCCAAATGTAAATCCTGGTGACTGCTACGAAAAGATAGTATATGTAGAGAACACAGGAACTAAAAGAGCATTTGTAAGAATCAAAAAAGACATAGCCTTTGATAATCCAAATTTAGGCTTAGGTGTAGTGGAATATCAACTGGGAGATGGATGGGTTGAGCATGATGGCTACTTCTATTATACAGAGGCTTTAGCAGCTGAAACTGGTGTAACAACTAATCTCTTCGCAGATAGGGCATCAACTCAAAGAGGAATTTTTGGAAGATGGGTACTATGTGATGTATGTAATCAGTGGTACTACAAATGGCATTGGCAATCTGGTCACTGTGGTTGTCCGGGAGCACCTGATCCTGAAGATCCAGAACCACCAGTAGACCCACCAGTAGATCCACCAGAATGTAATATCTTCTTTAACGGAGAAGACATGGGCAATGAATATCAGGGAGCAGTTCTTGAAATTACAATAGAAGCAGAAGCCATACAAGTAACAAATGGTGCAGCTTTAGCAGAATGGGGAATAGATCCTACAACCCTAAACTAAAAGAGATATAAATGAATAAGGCTTTAGATTGATGATAATGGCAACTTAGTTAGTATATTTAAGATAATATAAAGGAGGAAGGGTTATGAAAAAAAGAAAATGGATGCTAGGTTCAGCAATGTTATTAGTAGTAATTTTAGTGGCAGGAGGAACTCTTGCTTGGTTCACAGCAACAGCAGATCCAGTGGTAAATGAATTTACAGCTGGAACTTTAGAAATTGAATTAATTGATGAGTTTGATGGTGCTCCAAATGTAAACCCAGGAGACTGCTATGACAAAGAAGTTTATGTAAGAAATTTAGGAACAAAAAGAGCCTTTATAAGAATTGAAAAAAACATAGCCTTTGAACCTGAACTAGATTTAGATGTAGTAGAATATGAACTTGGAGCTGGATGGGTTGAATACAATGGATATTTCTACTATACACTAGAAGTAGCTGCAGAAGGCGGAGAAACTGGTCCATTATTTGTTGACAATCAAATATGCTTTAATGGAGAAGGTATGGACAATGATTATCAAGGAGCAGTTCTTGAAATTACAATAGCAGCAGAAGCTATACAAGTAACAAATGGCGCAGCTTTAGCACAATGGGGAATAGATCCTACAACATTAAACTAAGGAAAGAGATACAGACATAATTCAATAGACCATAATTGACAGCTGATTGGGAATACTTAAGGTAGGGATAAGGTAGGGAAAAGGAGGAAGAGTCATGAAAAAGAGAAAATGGATGTTAGGCTCAGCAATGATTTTAGCATTAATCTTAGTTGCAGGCGGAACCCTTGCTTGGTTCACAGCAACTGCAGAACCAGTAGTAAATGAATTTACAGCAGGTACAGTAATCTTAACAGTAAATGAATGCTTTAATGAATGTGATGCATGGAATGTAAACCCAGGAGATACAGTTAAAAAGCATGTTAAATTCTGTAATGATGGTACTAAGAGAATGTTTGTAAGAGTACAATTAGAAGAGGAAATGTTTAGCTCAACTGGTGCACCTCTTGAAACCGATGGAGTAGTATCCTATGAAATTGGTCAAGGATGGGTACTAGATGGTGATTATTACTATTACACAGAAGAAGTAGAACCTGACAAGTGTACACCTTTCATAATCACAGAAGTAGTATTTGATGGACCAAATATGGACAATGATTATCAAGGATCCCGCTTTACTTTAACAGTAAAATCTGAAGCTATACAAGTAACAAATGGTGCAGCTTTGGCAGAATGGGGAGTGTATCCATTAGATCTATAAAATATGGGGTATGTATATATAAAATAATAAATCCTAGGGAGAAATTCCTAGGATTTATTATTTTAAGGAGATAAGTATAATAGCCTAGAAATCTCTATAAAACAAGAGTATAATTAATATAGTAAACAATAAAATCCTAATATGTTATAATAGATTTAAAATATAAAACAAGGAGGATGAGTAAATGAGCAATAAGATATCAAATGAAAGAAAAACCCTGTATT
>CAZXWU010000310.1:0-2279 GCA_964644495.1 uncultured Tissierella sp. | reverse complement strand
ATGGATGATCTATTAAGGACGCATTATTGTGCAGGACTAACTGATTATGATATAGGAAGCAAATCCACAGTGACGGGTTGGGTACAACGTACTCGTGATATGGGTGGAGTAATATTTTTGGACTTAAGAGATAAAACTGGGATCCTACAAGTGGTCTTTGATTTAAAGGATATAGGGGAGGATTTATTTTTACAGGCTGAAAGCCTAAGAAATGAAGATGTAGTTAAGGTTCATGGAACCATAAGGGAAAGAGATGAGGAGACATATAACCCTAATATTCCTACAGGGACAATTGAGCTTAAGGCTTTAAACTTGGAGATTTTATCAAAATCCAAGACCCTTCCATTTCCAGTGGAAGATTATATAAATGTTAAGGAAGATTTGAGATTAAAGTATAGATATCTGGATTTAAGAAGGTCCCATCTCCAAAACAATCTATCTCTTAGGCATAAGACTACGAAAATCATTAGAAATTATCTAGACGACAATGGGTTTATGGAGGTAGAGACTCCAATTTTGACTAAGTCTACACCAGAAGGGGCAAGGGACTATCTGGTTCCTAGCAGGGTTGAGGAGGGTAAATTCTATGCATTACCTCAATCACCCCAGATATTTAAACAACTTTTGATGGTTTCGGGTCTAGATAGATATTACCAGATAGCTAGATGCTTCCGTGATGAAGACCTTAGAGCGGATAGACAGCCGGAATTCACTCAAGTGGATTTGGAAATGTCCTTCGTCACCGAAGAAGGAATACTAAACTATCTTGAAGGCTTATTCAAACATCTATTTTTAGAGGTTATGGGTATTGAGTTTAGAGATAAATTTCTTAGAATGACCTATCAGGAAGCCATGGATTTATATGGCTCTGATAAACCAGACCTAAGATTTGGAATGGAGATAGTGGACCTAAGCCATATCGCTAAAAGATGTGAATTCAAGGTTTTTAGAAGTGTAGTCGATAAGGGTGGGGCTGTAAGAGCTCTGAACATAAAAGGGGGAAATGGTTTTTCCAGAAATGAGATTGATGAATTGACTAATAAGGCAATCTCCTATGGTGCAAAGGGTATGGCCTGGATAGGTATAGAGGATGATGGCAATCTAAGGACTTTACTTACTAAGTTCTTAAGTGAAGCAGAGGTAAGTGAGATCATAGACACATGCAAATCTGAACCTGGAGATCTGATTATATTCTGTGCTGATGAGCTGCCAGTAGTATATAAAACATTGGGTAATCTTCGTTTAGATATTGGTGATAGGTTGGGCCTAAGGAAAAAGGATGACTTTAAATTCCTTATAGTTACAGATTTCCCGCTATTAGAATGGTCGGAAGAAGAGAATAGATATATAGCTATGCATCATCCATTTACTATGCCAGGGGATATAGATAAATTTATGAAAAAAGAGGACTTATCTAATATGAATGCCAAGTCCTATGACTTTGTCTTAAATGGCATAGAGCTTGGTAGTGGAAGTATTCGTATCCATAGAAGTGATATTCAACAGCGGATGTTTGAAGTCTTAGGTTTTTCTGATGAGGAGATTAAAGAAAGATTTGGATTTATGATTGAGGCCTTTTCATATGGAACGCCACCTCATGGGGGCTTTGCCTTTGGTTTAGATAGACTGGTCATGCTAATGGCTAAGGCAGACTCCATTAGAGATGTGATTGCCTTCCCTAAGATGAGGGATGCTACTTGTCCTATGACACAAGCTCCTAGCTCTGTGGCAAAAGAGCAATTGGATACTTTGGGGATAAGTATTATTGATCAAGGTCTTTCTTCCCAGGTGAAAACTGCTGAGGCAAATAAAACCACTATTTCAAAAGTAAATATAGATGATATAGCTGAAGCATCCCAACTATTATTTGACAAGGATGAAAGAGAAGAATTAGAAAAAGACCTAGCAGACCTAATCAGCCTTACTTCAAAAATAAAAGATATAGATACATCAAATAAGAAAGCGATTATAAACATCTTTGAAATAAATAATGTGTTAAGAGATGATATTGTAGAAAAGAGTTTAGAAATAAAAGAAGTACTATATAATGCTCCTTCCAAAGAGGATAGCTATATATTAGTACCAAAGATTAGTGAGTAGTGAAAGGAGGATTAAGGTGACTTTATTAGATAAAAGTATCAGTCAATTAAGCAAGTTGATGGAGTCAAAGGATGTCTCCAGTGAGGAGATTGTAAAGGCTTGTATTGATAATATAGAAAAAGATAATTTGGATTCCAAGACATTTCAAACTTTCTTAAAGGATGAAGCAATTAGAAAGG
>CAZXWU010000309.1:0-2304 GCA_964644495.1 uncultured Tissierella sp. | reverse complement strand
GTCTGAGCTGCCGCTTTTTAGAAAGTCTATATACTTTTCTACTGCTGGTTGACCTTCTTCTAGTATCTTCTTGGACAAGGCTACTGCTGCTGAAAACCCTGTTGCGTATTGGAATACATAGAAGTTGTAGTAGAAATGTGGTATCCTTGCCCATTCTATGGCTATTTCATCATCTATTACTACATTTGGTCCATAGTAGAGTTCATTTAATTCTTTGTATGTCTTACTTAGGTATTCTGCTGTCAATGCTCCACCGTTTTCTAAGTGTTCATTAATTATCTTTTCAAATTCAGCAAACATTGTTTGTCTAAATACTGTTCCTCTAAAACTTTCTAGGTAATGATTTAATAAATATATCTTTTCATTTTTATCTTTTACATTTTTAAGCATATGGTCCAGTAGTAGGGATTCATTTGCTGTTGATGCTACTTCTGCTACAAAGATACTATAGTTTCCATATACAAAGGGTTGATTCTTTCTGGTTAAATAGCTGTGGATTGAGTGTCCCATCTCATGGGCTATGGTAAATACATTGTCTAGTGTTGGATGATAGTTTAATAATATATAAGGTTTTGAGTCGTAGGTTCCTCCTGAGTAGGCTCCTGATCTCTTTCCCTTGTTTTCATATACATCTATCCATCTTGATGTAAATCCTTCCTCTACCACATCTAAATATTCTTGACCTAGTGGTGCTAGACCTTCCTTAATCAATTCTAGACCCTTTTCATATGGTATATCAAAGTCTACGTCTTTTACCATAGGAGTATAGATATCGTACATATGAAGCTCATCTACACCCAAGGCTCTCTTTCTTATTTCCATATATTTATACATTGAATCTAGGTTGTCGTGAACAGCTTTGATTAGGTTGTCATAGACATTAAGTGGAATATTGTTTCTATCAAGGCTTGCTTCTCTTGTGTTCTTATAGTTTCTAATATTTGCATTAAAGATGTTCTTCTTCAAATCTCCATCTAGGGTTGCAGCAAATGTATTCTTCAAGCCTTCATATACGCTGTAAAACTCTTGAAATGCACTTTTTCTTACATCCCTATTCTTTGATTCCATAAATGGTATAAAGTTACCCTTTGTAAGCTCTACATCATTTCCCTCTTCGTCTTTGATTGTCGGAAATTTAATATCTGCATTGTTTAGCATGGAGAATATCTTTGAAGGGGCTGATGCCACTTCACCATTTTGTGCTAAGATAGACTCTTCCCTAGCTGTTAGTACATGGTCTTTTTTCCTTAGTATATTGTCAAAGTATTGACCATATAGCTTTAACTCTGGTTTTTCTTCCATGTAGCTTTTGATAGTTTCTTGGTCCAATGTCAGTAGGTCTGGCTCAAAAAATGAAGTATTGGAGCTTACCTGTACATATAGGTTTCTTGCTCTAGCTGATAGGGATTGGGAATCCCCTATTCTAGTATCCTCATCTAGTTTTAGACTTGTATATGAATATACATTCATCATAGTTCTAGTGACAGCTTCTAAGTCTTTTATTGCTTCAAATAGGCTATCGCTACTCTTTGTAAAGACTCCCTTATGTTTAGGATAATCCTCTGCCATCTTTCCTACGTTTTTGAAGTCTTCTTCCCATGCTTCTACACTTGGATATAGTGATTCTACATCCCAGGTATACTCCACAGGAATATCTTTTCTTTCTAGTGTTTCTTTTGCCATAATAACTCCTCCTAAAAATCAATATTGTTTAATCCATGTATAAATAAATCCCTTGCTATTGGTGCTGCTCCTTGGCCCCCTGTTGTACCTGCTTCTTCCAGAATCACCGCTACTGCTAAATGTGGGTCATCTGCTGGTGCAAAGCCTACAAACCAGGAGTGAGCATTGCCAGAAGGGTTTTCCGCTGTTCCAGTTTTCCCTGCCACTACTACATTGCTTATACTTGCATTTCTACCTGTACCTGATGCAACAGCTTCTACCATCATATCCTTGATTTCTCTAGCTACTGAAGGGCTGGTCACAGAGGTGACGGTTTCTGTAGCCATGGTCCTGACCACTCTTCTATCCTTATTGATTACATCAGTGACCAGTATTGGCTTTACCATTACACCATCATTGGCTATAGATGAGGCCATCATTGCCATATTTAGTGGTGTAACTACTATTTTCCCCTGACCAATGGCTGAGGCAGCTATTTCTGTATCTCCTATACTTCCCTTATATGGGAATTGGGAATTTTTTACTGGTATATCAAAATCAATCTTTTGATTTATCATAAAACGCTCAGCTGCAGAGCCTAGCCTTTCTTTACCTATCTCTAATCCTTTTTCTCCAAAGTAG
>CAZXWU010000308.1:0-2312 GCA_964644495.1 uncultured Tissierella sp. | reverse complement strand
GTTCAGATGCTGCATTAGCTACTGCTATTACATCAGCATATGAAAGAGGAGAGCCTATCGCTGCTTATTACTGGGAACCAACATGGTTATTAGGTATGTACGATATGGTATTGTTAGATGACGAACCTCATGATCCAGATAATTATATAGAAGGTGAATCAGCATTACCAGCAGTTAATGTAACAATCGCAGTAAGTAACAATTTTGCAGATGCAGGAAATGAAGAATTTATTGCTTTCTTAAGTAAATATGAAACATCAAGTGCCTTAACTTCAGAAGGTCTTGCCTATATGCAAGAAACAGGGGCTGACTATGTAGAAACAGCAAAATGGTTTTTGTCAGAACACAGCGAATTACTAGATGAATGGTTAGAGACAGAAGATTCTCAAACAATGAAAGACTTTTTAAGTAAATAGGAGGAAGTAAGTATGGATTGGTTATATAGTTTCCCCTTTGAAATACCAATTAATTATAAGGCTATTGATTCTACTGTTACAGGTTGGAGTATACGATTTGATGCTTTCTTTAGTTTAATAAAAGGTTTCTTACAAAGTTTAGTAACTTCAGTTAATAACCTATTGGACTTTATACCATGGTCTATATTAGTACTTGCAGTAGTAGTAGTTTCTTGGAGAATTTCAGGAAAAATTAGAAAAGGAATATTATATGGTGGTCTCTTGTTTTTAATAGGAGCTGTTGGCCTATGGAGTTTAATGATTGAAACATTATCCATAATCATTGCATCTGTAATTATTTCTTTGCTATTAGGTTTTCCTATCGGTATACTACTCTCTACAAGTGACAGGCTAGATGGTATAATACGCCCAGTTTTAGATACTATGCAGACTATGCCAGTTTTTGTTTATCTAATTCCAGCAATGGTATTCTTTGGATTAGGTAAACCACCGGCAGTTATTGCAACAACAGTTTATGCCATAGTCCCAATGATTCGACTTACCAATCATGGTATTAGACAAATAGATAAAGAAGTTGTAGAAGCATCCTTAGCATTTGGATCCACTAATATGCAATCCTTGCTTAAGGTACAGATTCCACAAGCCCTACCAACGATAATGACAGGAGTTAACCAAACACTGATGATGTCCATGGTAGTTACTACATCAATGATAGGTGCTTCAGGCCTAGGAATGGAAGTTCTAATAGCTGTTAACCGTGTAGAAATGGGTAGAGGTTTGGTGTCTGGATCTGCAGTAGTTATTATTGCAATTATTTTAGACAGAATAACTCAAGGGTTAATTGATAGTAGTGAGGTGGAAACAGATGGAGAATAATAATATATTAAGCGTAAAAAACTTATCTAAGCTTTATGGATTAGAAAAGTCCAAAGCAAATAGGCTTAAAAAAGCAGGTAAAGATAAGGACACCATATATAAGGAATCTGGAGTAACAATTGCCCTTTGGGATGTTAATTTAGAAGTCAAAAAAGGTGAGATCTTTGTAATAATTGGTTTATCTGGTTCAGGTAAATCTACTCTAGTAAGATGTTTTAATCTTTTAAATAAACCGACGTCGGGAAAAGTATATTATGAAGGTAAGGATATAGGTAAATTTAGCAAGGAAGAATTAAATGACTTTAGACGAAATAAGATCTCCATGGTATTCCAACAATTCGGTCTTATGTCCCATAGAAGTGTTATAGGAAATGTGGAATACGGCTTAGAGGTAAAGGGATTATCTAAGGAAGAACGACGTGCTAAAGCAAAAGAAATGATAGATATGGTTGGATTAGAAGGTCATGATGACGAAGCTATCAGCAGCCTTTCTGGAGGTATGAAACAAAGAGTTGGTATTGCTAGAGCCTTGGCCAATGATCCAGAGATTCTTTTGATGGATGAACCTTTTTCAGCTTTGGATCCATTAGTAAGAAAAGATATGCAATTTGAGCTATTGACCATTCAAAAAAAGCTAGATAAGACTATAGTATTTATCACCCATGATATAAATGAGGCCTTTAAATTAGGCGACCGAGTTGCTATTATGAAAGATGGAGAAGTTATACAAGTTGCTACTCCAGAAGAAATGAGTGAAAATCCAGCTGATGATTATGTAAAACAGTTTATTGATAGTGCAGACAAAACCCAAGTAATCCATGTAAAAAGTGTTATGATTACTCCAAATAGTATAGTCCGCTTGAAAGATGGTCTAAATTTTGCAATAAAAACTATGAGATCAAATCAAGTATCCAGTGCTTATGTAGTAGGGGAAAAGATGAAATTACAAGGTGTAATTACTATCGATGACGCTTTAGCAGCCAACAAGGAAGGTTTAACTATTTCTGATATAATAATCAG
>CAZXWU010000307.1:0-2316 GCA_964644495.1 uncultured Tissierella sp. | reverse complement strand
GCCTGGACTTCCCACGTATAAGTAATGGGCTCTGCCATCTATCTCTCTTGCTCTCTTGCGCTCTAAAGCTCTGCCCTCTAAGGCTCTCCAAAAATATATCTCCAAGGCCCTACACACATAAGTAATGGGCAACCCAGAAGGCCATAACCATAACCCAACAACCAAACCCTTATTTCAGGTAGGGCCTTAATATCACAAAAATAAAAGCAACTAGCTTAGAGGAATTAAATTATCCAATAGAACTAGTTGCTAGTTATTGCAATATAAATTGCTAGGAGGCAGCCATTAGGCAGGGAAAAACTACACCTTTTGAATATAAATTAAATATCCAATCCCTTATATCCCGGGAAGGTTACATTCTCGTATTCGGAAACGGTATTATCATCTGAGAACCACTTGCAGTAAGAAAATACCCGACTATGGGTTTGATTCATATCCCAGGCTACTGAGGTAGCAAATACTACCATAACAAGGGACATATACTCTTCATCATTCTTCAGGAACCAACATACAGGTTCTGTATCTTTACTACCCCCAACCGTATCTGTGTTCCTCCTACGACCCTTCACTACTCTATGATATAGGTCAGTATTAGGATCTTGGTAAGAGAATGCCATATCCAGTGACATAGTGGTTTTATCCCCAGAAGGAGTAACCTGATCTGGAGTGTAGTATTCCTCATTCCCTTGGTCATCAGATACAGAAAAGAACTGGATAAAATCTCCCTCTGGGTTAAGGTCATAAAGGGAAGTGAAAGTAGAAGACTTTAATTCCCCCGTTTTACTGAAGACCAATTCTATGGTGATAACCGGAGAACTGTTCTTGAATACTGCATGACCAAAGTCCCAGAGGGGGGTGTTACGCCATTTGCTAGAAGCCTCTGGGATAGATGGGTGAAGAGTCTTTGCCAGGGTGAAGGTTAAGTAGATGTTACCATCCTTGAAGGTTTTCCTCCTGTCGTAGTTACACTTGTTCACTCCACCAGCATAGGCGTAGTTGATGAAACAGAAGTCCTTGTGGGATCTGATGAAGTGATCATTAGAAATGACCTCATAGTGGGTATACCCATTGGTATCATCCACTATTTCTTCCCTGAACTCGAAAGTTTTACAATCTTTGTCAGTGATGTTCAAGAATACAGGATTCCTATATCCTGAACTGTGGTTTTGAGCATTAAAAAATCTCATAAGCTTATGGAATAAAATGTTAACGTAGGTATATAGTAACACACAACAAAGCCCTACATATTGCAGGGCATTATTTTATACTATAATATGAGCTACCATAGGATTGGTTTCAAACAAACCTTTACCTTCTGGATCATAACGGATTACCTGGATGTCCAAATATATTTCCTTAGTGAGAGGGATATTATATGAAATCCTACCATAAGGCCTCTTAGTTTCATTACAAATGGGTGGAAAAGGTATCTGGAGCATCTCTGTAATCTTAATTATTAAGAGATCACAGTTGATAGCTTCTGGACCAGGCATGATAAGGATATCCATGTCACTGTTTAGAGATCCCTGGAGACCAGCTGACCATCCATTCTCCAAGCACTTCTTCAATATAGCAGGCCAAAGGGTGGCATAGAACACTGATCTACCATTGGTAGTGATGATCTTATGCTCACCCAAGTGGTTGACTACTTCTACGTTGACTCCATTATTCTTCTCCATGAGGATCCATAGGTTTGTGGAAGATGAGACGTAAGATAAACCCAACTATCATCAGAGGAGTAAACAGCCACATGATGAACAGTGTGGTGTAATGCTGGAAAGGATGCCTTCTCAACTGTTCTGGAAGGATGTTGTCAAGCCACTGGATAGTCCAGAGACCAAGGAGGTAGACCAAAGCTACCAAGATAATAAGGAAAATTCGCATATTACACTTTTTTAATGTTGTACTTTTCAATGATTTTACTGAGCTTATGCTCTATTGCAACTATAGCTTCGTCTGTCAATTCTCTCCAACCACTCTGAATAGCAAAGAGCCCAGGTTCCATCATCCTCTTGGCATGAAGTATATCGAATTTATCCTGATCCCAAGGCTCAGCTACCATAGAAGTTCTTGTGAGGTTGTTAAACTCATGATCTATCTTCATCTGGTTATCTAGAGTAACAACGTTCTTTTCTACCTTAATGACAGTGGCTTTTTCATAATGGGAGGGGCCTGTAATTAAAATAAGATCGCCTACCTTTAATTTGGTTGTATTTTTCATTTTTCAAAATTGTTATTTGCAATTAAATATGTCCACGCAAGACCGAAATTGTACCTCTATATATCACTCTATCAACCGAATTATGGACAAAAAAT